>DATACN010000396.1:0-11520 GCA_036258995.1 Thermoleophilaceae bacterium
GACGCGATCGTCGCGGGGAACGATCGCCGTGTTTGAGCAGGTGGCGACGTCGACCTGCCCAAGCGCGGCCGCCGGAGCCAGCGCAGCCAGCACGACGAGGGCCGCGCAGGCCACCGAGAATCGGAGGGTCGGGGACCTCACCCCAAGCTCATCGGCCGTCCCTGGCCTCACCATGAGCCTCATCCGACCGGCTCTAGCCGCGAATTCGGCCTATAGCTGCGCCCCGCCTTGGCGCAGTCGCGGCCTTCGACCCGCACTACGTCGGCGGTGAAGTCGTTCTGGCCCCGCAGCAGCGAGGAGCCCACGCCGTAGGAGTCGACCGGCGCGCCGAGCTCCTCGAACGAGCGGATCTTGGCCGCGTCGAAGCCGCCGGACACCACGATCTTGACCCGCTCGTGCCCCGCCCCGTCGAGGGCGTTGCGCACCCGCTCCACAAGCAGCGGGGTCACACCGGTCGGCTTGAGCTCCCCCATGTCGTGCCAGAGCGCGCGGTCGACCATCCGCTCCGAGGTGTCGAGCCGCACTCCCCAGAGGTCGTCGCCGAGGGCGTCGGCCACCTCTAGCGAAGTCCGCACCGAGTCGTTGTCGAAGTCCACCAGCACGGTCACGTTCATCTCGCCGGAGAAGCGCTCGGCGAAGTCGCGCGCGGCGGCGACCGTGTCGCCGTCGTAGGCCGCGATCAGCGCGTGCGGCACGGTGCCGACGCCCCGCCCGCCCCACCACGACGCCTGGGCGTCGGTCGAGACGCCGATCGCGCCGGCCACGTGGGCGGCCCAGCCGTCGCCGGTCTGGACCAGCCAGTGATCGTGTCGGGCGGGGAAGAACAGGATCGGCTTGCCGCCCGCGGCGTCGACCACCTCGCGCACGTTGCGCATGACGAGGGTGCGACGGCCCATGCAGCCGAGATAGACGGTCTCGAGGTGCGCGAAGAGCGAGTAGTCCCCCTCGATCGTCATCACCGTCTCCCACGGCGCGATCTCGTCGCCCTCGTGCAGCGCCTGGACCTCCAGCTCGTCCCACCCGAGCTCCCAGCCGGTGGCGCTCGCTCGGCCTGAGCATTGCTTGAGCACCGCGATCGCCTCGTCAACCCCACCGAGCACCGAGTCGTGCTTCTGGAAAACCTGCATCGTCACCCGAGGGTGGCGCCCGCGCTCCTCGAGCAGCCGCTTCGCGTGGTTGAAGTACGCGTCCGTGTAATAGCCCTCCCGGATCTTCTCGACCGGCAGGCGGAAGACGCTCGGGTCGAGACGCGTCCGGTAGGCCTCCGTGGCCATGTGAAGATGGTACGGCTAGCTGGGGTTTTGCTCCACGGGCTCGGTCGCGGCGCCTTCCACCCTGAGGATCTCTGCCAGCGCCGCCCGGCCCACCTCGAGCTGCTCCTCGGTCGGCTCGCGGGTGCCGATCAGGCGCTGGATCTCGTAGCCGGGCTTGCGCAGCAGCTTGGCGAGGCCCGAGTCGGAGTTGCGCTCCGACCAGGCGAACACCTCGACGGCCAGCGCGGCGCTGCCCAGGCCCACGGCGGCCTCGGCCGCGGGGCCGCGCAGGCCAGCCTTCCTGACCGCCACGTTGCCCGCGGCGGCGGCCGCCAGCATCGGCGCCACCAGGTGCGAGCCGCAGCGGTCGTGCTCCTTGTCGGCCTCGGCTGCATCCTCGTCGGCTTCGTAGGCGGCTATGGCCTTGTGCTCGACGCCGTGGTAGGCGGCCAGGTCGCCGCCGCGAAGCGCCATCAGCGCGGGGCCCAGGCTCAGGAGCGCCACCGCCGCCTCGCGGCCCACAGTGCGCGCGCCGGCGCCGCGGATGGCCCTGCCGCCGGCTGCCGCCACTCCCATCGCGCCGAAGGTCTTCAGATCCTGCATGGGCAGGCGCGCCTCCGGAAGCGCCTTCTTCACCAGCGGAATGACCGCGATCGCCTCCGCCAGCTTGAGCACCCCGCGCACGCCCGGCACGCCCTCGGTGCCGCGGCCGCCCAGGTCGGGCTTCCGGCCCGAGGCGACCTTCAACTCGCCCTCGACCGATCGAATCGCGGCTGCCCAGTGGGTCGGGCCGTGCACCAGCAAGCCGTTGCGCAGCGCCATTCCGCCCAGCCGGAGCTTGTCGTCGGGAGGCGGGGAGGTCACCGCAGCGTCTCCACGGCCAGGTCCGAGTAGAACGAGGCGGCCAGCCCCAGGTCGGACACGGGCACCCGCTCGTCCGCGCCGTGGATCAGCGGCGCCGACTCGAACAGGTCCATCTCCTTCTGCGGGAAGAACCCGTAGGCCACGCAGTCGGGGAACGCGCGCCGGAACCAGTGCGAGTCGGAGAACCCCGGCAGCACGATCGGCGTGACCTCCGCGCCGGGGTCCTCGCGCTCCACGAAGCTCTCGATCGTGTCCATCAGCGGCGTGTCGATCGGCGAGCGGTTCCCGATCACGGTCTCGCCGAACTTCACGTCGTACCCGTCCTCGCCGAGCACGTCGTGGATGCGGCGAAGGACGTGCTCCTCACCGCGCTCGGGTGGCACGCGGCAGTCGACGCCCAGCTCGGCGCGCGCCGGGATCACGTTGATCTTCTCCGAGGCGTTGATCATGGTCGGTGTAAGGGTGATGCCGAGCATCGGCTCGAGCAGCACGGCGATGCGCGGATCGCGCGACTCCACCTCTCGCAGGACGCCCTCGAGATCGCCGGTGTCGAGCCCCATCGCCTCGATGAACGCCTTCGGCTCGGGGGACAGCTCGTAGGCCACTCGCCCGTCGCGCATCCTCTCGAGCACCGGCGCCATCTTGCAGAGCGCGTTCTCCCCGATGCGCGGGATCGAGGCGTGGCCGGCACGGCCGTGCGTCGACAGCGTGAAGCGGAAGACGCCCTTCTCGGCCACGCACACGCCGTAGATGCGGCGCCCGTCGTACTCGAAGACCTCGCCGGCGCCCTCGTTGACGACGAGGTCGCAGCGCACCTTGTCGGCCTGCTGCTCGCAGAGCCACTTGGCGCCGCATTCGGCGCCGGCCTCCTCGTCGGCGGTCAGCACGAGCTGCAGCGCCCCGGCTTCCGGCCGCCAGCCCTCCTCGGCCAGCGCCAGCGCGGCGGCCACCTCGGCCGCGACCTGGCTCTTCATGTCGAGCGCGCCCCGGCCCCAGACGCACCCGTCGCGCACCTCGCCGCCCCAGGGATCCACCGACCAGTCCGAGGGGTCGGCAAGCACGGTGTCCACGTGGCCGAGCAGGCATAGCCGCGGCCCGTCGGAGCCGGACTCGAGCCGGGCGACCAGGTTCGGCCGCCCCTCCACCGCGGACAGCAGCTCGCACTCGAAGCCCGCGCCTTCGAGCAGGGCCGCGAGGAACTCCTGCGCCTGCTGCTCGTTGCCCGGCGGGTTGACCGTGTTGAAGCGGATCAGCCGCTGGAGCAGCTCGGTCGTGCGCCGCTCCAGGTCCTCACGCTCAGGCACGAGGAATGAGGCTAAAGCACAGGCGTCCCGGCTAGCGCGGGAACATGCGGCGGGCGCGCCAGAGCCAGCGCAGGTCGCCCCTCGGGCGGAGGCGGCCTCGCGCGGCCAGCCGCAGGCCGTCGGCCCGGCCGGCGACGACGTCAGTCCAGTCCTCGTAGCTGCAGCGCAACGTCACCGTCGGGTTCTCCAGGCGTCCCGGCTGCACGCGGCTGTTGCCGTTGTCGATGACCATGTGCCAGGGCTCGGCGTCGCGGAAGTCCCATTGGATGCTGCCGCCGCCCTCGGGAGCCGCGCCGACGTCCATGCCGCCTCTCGACATCTTGAAGAGCGCCTCCATGGTCTCCGGGTCGCGCTTGGGCGGCCCGTTCTTCTCGCCGAGCACGCCTCCCCAGATCAGCTTGATGGCGTTCTCCGCGCGCTCGCGCGTGGACATGTCCGCCGCGAAGATCGGCGGCCCGGGCAGCTCCTCGAGAGGAAGCCCGGCGCTGCGCAGCTTGGTTTCGAACGACTGCGTGCCTTCGGTGTAGATGTCCTCCACCGTGAAGCCGAAGCACTCGGTGTAGCGGCGGTCGAGGTCCGGCGGCGTGAGCACTGCGACCGCGTCGGTCACGACCTCGCGCAGCAGGTCCGCAACCGCGTACTTGCACTCGGGGTCCTCCCGATTCAGATCGGCGAGCATCTTCACGCCGAAGCCGATGTGCCGCTGCTCGTCGGCCGCCACGTTGTGCATCCCCTCGCGGAAGCCGGGCAGCACGCCCCGCTCGTCGAGATAGCTCGTGATGAAGTGCTGCCCC
The DNA here is from genome assembly GCA_036258995.1 of Thermoleophilaceae bacterium. GTDB lineage: Bacteria > Actinomycetota > Thermoleophilia > Solirubrobacterales > Thermoleophilaceae > DATACN01. Next base: position 4,216 of record DATACN010000396.1, read on the forward strand.
GGCTGCGCCAGCGTCGCCTCGATGACGACGTGGTAGAGCGCGATGGCAGCCGCGAGGTTGGGGAGCGACGGGTCGCGGCGCAGCTCGTCGGACATCTTCTCCAGCCGGCCGAAGACCTGGCGGAATCCCCAGGACAGTTGTGGCTTGATGGCCTCGAGGCGCTCCCCGGTGGTCTCGCCCCCGATCCCGCAGACCTCGTTCATGAAGCGCGCGAAGAAGACGGCGTGGCGGGCCTCGTCGACCTGCTGGGTGGCGAGGAAGTACTTCTGCTCCTCGCGCGGGGCGGCGTCGATGTAAGGGGAGAGCCCGTCGGTGACCGCGTCCTCGCCCCAGAAGAAGAGCGCGTAGTTCCAGAGCGCGGCCTTGCGCTCGAAGTCCGTGAACTCCTCCTGCCACTGGCGGGCGTCCTCTGAGAAGTCGATCTCCGTGGCGCGCCAGTTGCCCTGCTCCCAGCGGGCATAGAGGTCCTCGTAGCGGATGGCGTCCGAGGCGAGCTTTTGGGGTAGAGCCGTGGTCATCGGTACAGTTGTACCAGTGGGTCGGACAAATGTACCAAGAGGCGAGGCTCGGCGCGAGGCCATCGTCCGGGCGGCCCTCGAGCTGATCGGCGAGCAGGGGCTCGACGCGGTGACCCACCGGGCCCTGGCCGACAGGGCCGGCGTGCCACTGTCGGCGACGACCTACTGGTTCGCGTCGAAGGACGACATCCTCCAGGAGGCGCTGCTGGTGGCCGCGCGGGAGGAAGTCGACCGCCTGGAGCGGGTCGTGCTCTCGCTCGCCGGCAAGGAGCTCGACGTGAGCCGCTGGGCGGACGCGGTCGCCGCGGAGCTGGCCGCCGAGCTCGAGGAGGACCCCGCGCGCCAGGTCGCCTTCACGGAGCTGGTGCTGGAGGGGACCAGGCGTCCCTGGCTGCGCGAGGAGGTGGCGCGCTGGGAGGAAGCCTTCCTGCGCCTCGCCGAGCTGGGCCTGCGGGCGACCGGCTCGCCCGAGCCCGTGACGGACGCGAGACTGGTGGTCGCGACCGTCACCGGCCTGATGATCGGCCAGCTCACGAACCCGCAGCCCGACTTCGAGGAGCAGGTCTTTCGCCCCGCGCTCGAGCGCCTGTTCACGCGGCTCGTAGAGCGCGAGGCGGTCCCAGCGTGACGCTGGCGCACCGCGAGGAGGGTCCGGCAGAAGGCCCGGTCGCCCTGCTCCTCCACGGCTACCCCGAGTCCTCCTACCAGTGGCGCCATCTGATGCCCGCCATCGCCGAGCAAGGCTGGCGCGCGGTTGCTCCCGACCTGGCCGGCTTCGGCGACTCGCCGCCCGACCCCCCGGGCACCTGGGAGCGTCACGTCGAGTCGATCCGTCGCTTCCACGAGGAGCAGGAGCTCGGCGAGGTGGTGCTCGTCGCTCACGACTGGGGCGGGCTGATCGGTCTGGCCTGGGCCTGCGACCACCCCGGCGCGGTGCGCGGGCTCGTGATCAGCGCCACCGGCTTCTTCGCCGACGGCAAGTGGCACGGGCTCGGGCAGGTGATGCGCACGGAGGGCCAGGGCGAGGAGCTGATGCGAAGCCTCGACCGCGACGGCTTCGCGGCGATGCTCGGGCAGACCTCGTCGGCGTTCGACGACGAGGCGCTCGACGAGTACTGGAGGGCGTACGACGGCGAGGAGCGCCGCCGCACCCATCTCGACTTCTACCGCTCGATGGACTTCGAGAAGCTCGCCCGGTACGACGGCCGGCTGGCGGCGCTCGGCGTTCCCGCGCTGATCCTGTGGGGCGAGAATGACGCGTTCGCTCCGGTCGCCGGCGCCCACCGGTTCGATCGTGAGCTGCCCGACAGCGAGCTCGTCGTGATCGAGGGCGCCGGGCACTTCGTATTCGAGGACGCACCGGAGGAGACCACCGAAGCGGTCACCTCGTTCCTGGCCGGTCTTTCCTCCTAGCGCGCTGCCAGAATCGGGCCATGGAGCGGCTCTTCGAGCTCGACAACGGCCCGCGCGGGCGCACCGCGGTCCCAGGTCCCGACCAGCCGCTGGCGGCGCGCATGCGGCCGGCCACGCTCGGCGAGTTCGTTGGTCAGGAGCACCTGCTGGAGCGGGGCTCAGCGCTGCGCACGGCCATCGAGGAGGGGCGGCCGCATTCGATGATCCTCTACGGGCCGCCCGGTACCGGCAAGACCACGCTGGCGCGCCTGCTGGCGGTCAACGCCCGGGCCGCCTTCGAGGAGGCCTCCGCCGTCAACGCCGGCCGGCAGGAGGTGCGCGACGTGATCGAGCGCGCCGAGCACCGGCGCACTACGAGCGGCGAGCCCACGATCTTCTTCCTCGACGAGATCCACCGCTTCAACAAGGCCCAGCAGGACACGCTGCTGCCGGCGGTGGAGGAGGGGCTCGTCACTCTGGTCGGCGCCACCACCGAGAACCCCTACTTCGAGGTGAACTCGGCGCTGCTCTCGCGCTCGCAGGTCTACGAGCTGCGCCGGCTCGAGGACGAGCAGGTGCTGGCGCTGCTCAGGCGGGCCCTGGGCCACGAGCGCGGCATCCCCGACCCGCCGCCGGTGCAGGACGACGCTCTGGAGTTCCTCGCCGCGCGCTCGGGCGGGGACGCCCGCACGGCGCTCGCCGCGCTCGAACTCGCCTGCGAGACCGTCGGCGACCGGACGGTGACCGTCAGGCACGCAGAGGACGCGCTGCAGCGGCGGGCGGTGCTCTACGACAAGGGCGGCGACCGCCACTACGACCTGATCTCGGCCTGGATCAAATCCACCCGCGGATCCGATCCCGACGCCTCGCTGCTCTACCTGGCCGCGATGATCGAGGGCGGCGAGGACCCACGCTTCATCGCGCGGCGGATGGTGGTGCTGGCCAGCGAGGACGTCGGCAACGCCGATCCGCGCGCGCTCGAGGTCGCCGTCGCGGCTGCACACGCGGTGGAGCACGTGGGCATGCCCGAGTGCGCCCTCAACCTGGCCCAGGCGGCCGTCTACCTCTCGCTGGCGCCGAAGTCGAACGCCGCGACGACGGGGATCAGCCGGGCGAGGGAGTGGGTTCGCGAGCACGGCACGCCCGATCCGCCGCCCTATCTCCAGGATGCGCACTATCCCGGCGCCAGGGCTCTCGGCCGCGGCCAGGGCTACGAGTACCCGCACAGCAACCCGGAAGGCGTCTCCGAACAGGAGCTGCTGCCGCCCGAAGCGTCCGGCGAGCGATTCCTCCAACTGTCCAGCCACGGCGAGGAGCGTGCGCTGGCCGAGCGCCTGGAAGCGATCCGAAAGTTGCGCAAGCGTTAACAACATTGGTCTCAAGTCCGAGGCGTTTGCCACCCTCGGGTAGATGGACCCGGGAGCCCTTCTGGCCACGACTCATGACGCCGACGGACTGCGCGTGAGGCTTCGCCTGGCGCGGCCCAGCGACGCGCTGCGCCTGCGCGGATTCCTTGAATCGCACGCTCCGCGGCTCGCCTCGCAGGCCCGGCGGTTCACGTTCTACGACCCGCGCCGCCGGCTCGTGGTGGTCGCCACCGCGCCGCTCGAGGGGACCGAGGAGATCGTGGGACTGGCCGATCTGCGCACCCCCGCCCCGCGCGACGCGCTCGTGATCGTGGACGACCGGACGCCCAGCACGGCGGTGCGCGGCTTGCTCCAGCAGGCCGCGGCTGCCCTCTCGGCACGCCTGCGGCACGCGGTCTAGAGCCGGTAGTCAGAATCCCGGCCATGGAGGCAGCCACCCGGGCGGGGGCGGGAGAGCTCGAGTCGTTCAGCCCGATCGACGGCAAGCGGCTCGGGGCGGTGCCCACGCTGGCGCCCGAGCAGGTCCAGTCGGTGGTCGACGACGTGGCGGAGGTGCAGCCGTTCTGGGCGCAACTCCCGCTGAGCGACCGCGCGCGATACATGCGGCGCGCCGCCCAGGTGATCATCGACCGCCTCGACGAGCTGACCACGCTCCTGACCCGGGAGCAGGGCAAGCCGCGCAACGAGTCGTACACCATGGAGCTGCTGCCGACGATCGACTCGCTGCGCTGGATCGCCGAGGCCGGCCCAGGCATCCTCGAGGGCGAACGGATACCGATGCCGCTGCCGCTCAAGCAGAAGCGCGCCCGCTTCAGCTACGAGCCGCTCGGCGTAGTGGGAGTCATCGCGCCCTGGAACTACCCCTGGTCGATCCCCTTCGGCGAGGTGGCCGTCGCGCTCATGAGCGGCAACGGCGTGGTGCTCAAGCCGGCCTCGCTGACGCCGTTGATCGGCCAGCGCATCCAGGAGGTGTTCGAGCGAGCCGGTATCCCCCACGGGCTCGTGCGCACGGTGCACGGCGGCGGCTCGGTGGGCAGCGCGCTCGTCGAGTCCAGCGCGGCCAAGATCTTCTTCACGGGGTCCGCCGAAGTGGGGCGCCGCGTGGGCATCGCCTGTGCCGAGCGGATGAAGGGCTCGGTGCTCGAGCTCGGAGGCAAGGACCCGATGATCGTCTGCGCCGACGCCAACCTGCCGAACGCGGTATCGGGCTGCCTGTGGGGCGGCTTCGCCAACGCCGGCCAGACGTGCTCGGGGATCGAGCGGGTCTACGCGGTGCGGGAGGTGGCTGACGAGTTCGTGAAGGGCGTCGTAGACGGCGCCCGCGCGCTGCGCGTCGGCGATCCCATGGAGTGGACGACCGAGATCGGCCCGATGGTGTCACGCGAGCAGTTCGAGACGGTCAGGGACCTGGTCGCCGACGCCGTGGCCGACGGCGCGACGCTGCACTGCGGCGGGCCCACCGAGGCGCCCGGCATGGGAGAGGCCGACGTCTATGCGCCGGCCGTGCTGACAGGCGTGAGACCCGAGATGCGCATCATGCGGGAGGAGATCTTCGGGCCGGTCGTCCCGATCGTGACGGTCGAGTCCGAGGAAGAGGCCGTCCGGCTGGCCAACGACTCGGACTTCGGGCTTGGAGCCTCGGTCTGGACCATGGATCGCGCCCGCGGCGAGCGGATAGCGCGCCGCATCGAGTCGGGCATGGTCTGGCTGAACGACCACATGTACTCGCACGGCGCGATGTCGTGCTCGTGGGGAGGAGTGAAGGACTCCGGCCTGGGCCGGTCGCATTCGAAGTTCGGCTTCTACGAGTGCGTGAACGTCAAGCTGGTGGCCTGGGAGCCCTCGCGCGCCCGCGATTTCTGGTGGCACCCCTACGACGAGTCGCTCGCCCGGGCCGCGCACTCGGCCGCCCAGCTGCTCTACGGCCGCGACGCCGACAAGGCGGGCGCCCTGCGGCGAGGCTTCGGCCCGATGCTGCGGGTGGCCAGGCGCGCGCTGGGCGGCGGCCTCAGGCGCTGAGACGGCCGCCGCTGACGAGCGGCTCGCCGTCGAGCGCCAGCTCCGGCCGCAACAGCACGCAGTCGAGGTGAACCGGCACCTGGACCACGCCGCCGCAGGAGGCGGAGGCGCCGAAGGCCAGGTGGACCGTGCCCAGCACCTTCTCGTCCTCGAGCACGTTCCCGCTCACCCTCGCCCGGCCGTTGCAGCCCACGCCGAGCTCGGCGACGTTCTCGCCGCCGGCGGCCGACAGCTGCTCGAGCAGGCGGCTGCCGGCGTCGCCCGTCGCCGCGGTCAGACGGCCGCCCTCGATCGTCAGCTCGACGGGCTCGTCGAGCGCACCGTAACCCCCGATGGAACCGTCGACCACGAGCTTCCCCTCGCCGCGATCCTCGAGCGGCGCGATGAATCCTTCGCCGCAGGGGAGGTTGCCGAAGCTGCCGGGAGCGCCAAGGCGCCCGTCGTCCACGAGCGCCTCACGGCCCTCGAGCGACAGCCTCAGGTCGCTGCCGCGCTCGCAGGTGATCCGGGCCTCCGATGCCGCGCTCAGCCGGCCGGCAATCGCCTTCGCCATTCGCCCGATCGTCTGCAGGTCCACGGCCATTGCCCGCGCCAGGACCTCCTCGGTGACGCCGGGCATGGTCGCGATTCGCGTGCCCGCGGCGCTGGCCTTCCTGCGCGCCTCGGTGTGCGAGATGGACATGGCGGTCGGCGCGATCACGACGTCGGCCACGGCCATGCCGGCGGCCACCTCCGGAGGCGGCTCCTCGCCGTTCACCTGTCCCACCGGGATGGGAGCCGGCCGCGCCTCGGCCCCCACGGCCTCGGCCGCGGCTTGCAGGCGGTCCGCGATCACGTCGGTGGTCGAGTCGTGGACGAGCAGCACCCGCTCGCCGCCCGAGACCTCCAGGCAGCCCCGGACCACCACTTGCACGGCGGTGTCGAGATGCGCCACTCGCGGCAGCCTAGACTTGATCGCCGATGCCAGCCCAGGCCTATGCCGGCAAGGAATGCGTCTGCCAGCTCCGCAAGGGGATCTGCGATCAGAGCTGCGTGCGGGACATGCTCGACGTCCCGTTCTACATCGCCTGCCTGCGGCTCTCGGGGCGCCGCTGCGTGGTCGTCGGCGGTGGCGACGTCGGGCTGGAGAAGGTCGAGGGCCTCCTCGCCTGCGGGGGTGACGTCACGCTCGTATCGCCCGAGGCGATCGACCCCCTGCGCGAGCTCGCGGCCGAGGGCTCGATCCGCTGGGAGCGACGCGAGTACCGCCCCGAGGACCTCGAAGGGACCTTCATCGTGATCGCAGCGACCGGCGACACCGAGGTCAACATCGCGGTCTTCGAGGACGCCGAGCGCCGGGCCATGCTCGTCAACGTCGTCGACGTGCCGCCGCTGTGCAACTTCATCCTGCCCGCGATCATCCGCACCGGCCCGCTCGCGATCGCGATCTCCACCGCCGGCGCCAGTCCGGCCCTGGCCAAGCGCATCCGCGACGAGATCGCCGAGGAGTACGGCGAGCCCTACGCGCGCCTGGCCGTGCTGCTGAACGAGGTCCGCGGCTGGGCCAAGGGCACCCTGCCCACCTACCAGGACCGCAAGGCCTTCTTCGAGTCGATCGTCAACGGCGATCCCGACCCGGTCGAGCTGCTCCGGCGCGGCGACGAGGTAGCCGTGCGCGACCTCATCGCGGCGGCGCAGCGCACCCACCAGCCTGCCTGACGAGCTCACACACATCGACGAGGCCGGGAGCGCCCGGATGGTCGACGTGGGGGACAAGGCCGAGACGGACCGGCGCGCGGTGGCGCGGGCAGTGGTGCGGATGGCGCCCGAGACCGCCGAGGCCGTGGCCCGCGGCGACGCGCCCAAGGGCGACGTCGTGGGCACCGCGCGGATCGCGGGCATCCAGGCGGCGAAGCGCACCGCCGATCTGATCCCGCTCTGCCATCCGCTGCCGCTGTCGTTCGCGGACGTGCGCATCGAGGTGGGCGACGACCGCGTCGAGATCGAGGCGGAGGCCCGCACGACCGGGC
>DATACN010000397.1:0-9778 GCA_036258995.1 Thermoleophilaceae bacterium
TCGGGGAGCGGCGGCGTGCCGAACACCGGCACGAGCCCCAGAAGGGGGTTCTCGCAGCCCTCGAACTCGTCGAGCTGGTCGAGCGCGCAGGTGTCGGCGCCGGTTCCGCCCAGCACCCTGTCGTTGATGCCGTCGCGCGCGAAGATCGTGTCGTCGCCGCCGCTTCCCTCGAGCAGGTCCGCGCCTACGTTGCCTTCGATCTCGTCACCGCCCTCGGCGCCGTCGATCCGGTTGAAGCCTCCGGTGCCCTGCAGGCGGTCCCCGTCGTCGGAGCCCAGAAGGTCCTCGACGCCGTCGAGCGTGTGGCGGCGGCTCCCGTCGAGGGCGCTCACGCTGCCCGCGGCGAGGTTGGCGAAGGCGGCCCCAAAGGCTTGGAGATCGGCCCGGTCCGCACCGGGCCCGCCCCGCAGGACGTCCCCGGCACCGTCTGCCACGCGCAGCACCAGCTCGTCGTTACCGAGCCCGGCGTCGACGTCGTCGCCGTCCCCGCCGCCGGCTTCGAGCACGTCACCGCCGTCGCGCCCCCGAAGCGTGTCCGTGCCGGGGCCGCCGCGAAGCAGGTCGCCTATCGGGAAGCCCGCGACGCCGAGCGTGGCCTCGGACCCCGTGAGGGTGTCGTTGCCTCCCTCGCCCTCGAGCTCGTGGTCCAGGCGCTCGCCCTCGTAGGAAGCGACGTCGTTTCCGCCGCCGAACGTGGCGCGCACGCGCTCGAGGTCGCCGATCACGCAGACCACCTGGTTGCCGCTGTCCTGGCAGGCATCGGCGTCGGGCCCGGAGGTCTCGGAGATGCCGAGCTCGGCGATGGTCACCCGGGTCTGCCCGCCGGCGGGCTCGTCGAAGAAGGTCACGGCGTTCGAGGCCGCGTCGCCTGTGTAGAGGACGCCGGAGGCGTCCAGATCGGCGGTCCCCGCGGCCTGCGCCGATGGCGGCAGCAGGAGGCTCAGGGCGAGCGTGGCGACGAGGCGCGGCACGGTCTTTGCCGTTGGTCGCGAGCGGGTCAGGCGGCCAGCTTACGGCAGAGCTCCGCGAGCGAGCGCTTCTCGCCCTCGTCGAGCGCGCCGAACGCTCGGGCCACCCTGCCGGCGTGCTCGGGGAAGATCCGCTCGACGAGCTCGCGCCCGGCGGGGGTCAGGTCCACGGCGGCCGCGCGCCGGTCGTGCGGCAGCCGGCGGCGGAAGACCAGTCTCCGGGCCTCGAGCGTGTCGATGACCTCCGTCGCCCCCGCCTTGCTCCAGCCGAGCCGCCGGCGCAGCACTCGCAGCTCTAGTGAGCCTCCGGCGGTGGTGAGGACCACCAGCGCCGAGAAGCCCGCCGCCGACACGCCCTGGCGCTCGAGCTCCGACGCCAAGGAGCGACGCACGGCAGCCTCAGCGCGCACCAGCGCCTGCAGGGCCCGGTGCGCGAGCGGGTCGCCGAGCTCCAGCACGGTCATGCGCAGGCGATGCTAGGTGGGGGCGCGGACGCCAACGCCCGCCGGCGAGAGCGCTACTTCCGCGCGGCGAGCTTGATCCCGGAGGCGCCCCGCTCTGCGGCGCGCACCTCCGGCACGACGACCACCTGGTCGATGCGGCCGCTGTCGACGTAGCCCTTGAGGCGGTCCACGGCCTCTGTGGGGGCGGCGCCAAGCGAGGGAATCGAGTGGTCCCCGGTGACCGGCATCGACTCGCGGTACTCGAACACCGGCGCCGCCGATCCGATCTGCCGCACCGTGTAGACCAGACGGCCCACGACCTCGAGCGTGGCCTCGCCGCCACAGAAGACGAAGGCCGTGGGGTCGAGCGCTCGCATCGCGCGCACGACGCGCTCCGGCGGCAGGTCGAAGGCCAGCAGCAGCGTGCGGAAGCCTGAGCGACGCAGCCCCAGCTCGAGCGCCTGCACGTGGAGCGCCTCGAGGTCGAGCTTCGCGCTCGAATCGAAGATCAGCACGCCCTGGCTGCGGCTGGCCGGCGGCACGACGCGGCGGGCGGCGTGCAGCCAGCCGGTCGCCCAGCGGCAGGCCAGCTCGTGCTCGGCCTCGCGGCCTTCGCGCCCCTCGGCGAGCTCGACGGCCGGCAGCAGCACCTCCTCGACGGTCCGTTCGACGGAGCGGACGGCCAGGCTCTCCTCGAGCACGCGGTCCGCGGCGGCCTCGTCGAAGCGGTCGAAGGCGTCCAGGAGGCGGTTGGGGGAGCTCGGCCCCTCGCCGCGCTGCTTGGCCACCTCGATCGCCGAAGAGATGTTGTGGGTCTCGAGCAGGGCCCGGCGCAGCGACTCGAGCTCCGCGAGGTCGTACTGTCGGTGGCCTCCCTGCGTGCGGCGCGGCTTGGGGTAGCCGAAGCGCCTCTCCCAGCTCCGCAGGGTGTTGGGGCTCACGCCCAGAATCTCGGCAGCCGCATTCGTCCTGATTCCGCTCACGTCTCCTCCATCCCGACGGAACCGCAGAAGCAGTCCACCACTACTTGCCACTTCTGTGGAACCGGCGGTAGGCCGGGTGTCCTGTTGCATAGGTTTTCGGCACGAGCGCCAACTTCTTGATGGAGCTTTGTGCCCGGTGGACGGCTGTTGCGCAAGCGGTGCAGCCGTTCTTGCACGAGATCGGCTAGCGCCGGCCGAAATCGCTCTGCTCGACCGTGACCAGCGCGGCGCGCGGCGGCCCGCAGGTGGCGATGCGGGCGGCGAGGGTCCCGACCCGGCGCGCCTGCTTCGGCGACTGGAGGCGCACGGGCATGACCACCGGGTCGCAGGCGCGCTGCGCGGCCTGCCCCAGGTGACGGGCCAGGTGGTCGTCGCCCAGCGGGCTGCGAAGCAGGTCGAGCATGTGCAGGCCCACCAGCGACTGCTCAGGGCCGAAGATCTTCTCGCCGGCCAAGCTCACCGCGCTGATCGTGAGGTCGAAGGTCGCGATCAGGAAGGCGGCCGCGTCGCCCGGCAGCGCGTCGCGCGCGCAGGTGAGCATCATTCCCATACCGCAGCGCTCGCAGACCCGGCCGCGCAGATGGGGGCGCTGCGGCGGCTCGTCGGCGGGATGCCCACATCGCGAGCAGAAGCGAATCGGCTTGGGCCGCTTCCCTTCGGCGGCGCCGACGATCCCGTCCGCCCCGCCGCGGTCGATTCTGATGAGAGCGGTCATCCCCTGTGGTGTCTCTTTCGCTGGTCTGGGCGCGGGGCGGCCAAGCGATGACAACATGGAACCGCCTCGGGCGCGCCACAGGGCGACGAAATGCACCGGTTCGATTGGAAAAGGCCGTCCCAAACCGCTTCGTTCCTGTGCGCGGCGCTGCTCGTGGCCTGCGGCGGGGACGAGCAGCCGGTGCCGGCGGCGTGCAGCGCGGGACCGGCAGCCGTGCGGACGGCCCTCCAAGACGCGCCCGGCCCGGTGCGGCTCGAGGGCGTGAGCCTGTCGGACTGCCTGGTCGAGGGGGCGAGCGGCGGCGAGCTCCAGGCCGTCGGCACCTCCTTCGTGCGGGCGGCCTCCGCGCTGGCGCCCGAGGCCCGCAGGAACCCGGAGGGCCGGGCCGCGCTCGAGCTCGGCTACCTGGTCGGCGCCGCGCGCCGAGGAGGCTCGACGCAAGGCGTCCACGCCGAGCTCCTCCGCCGCATGGAGCAAGAGGTGGGCGGCATCGACGCTCGCTCTGACGCCTTCCGGCGGGGCGAACGGGCGGGCAGAAGCGAGGGATAGTCTTGTGACATGGCCGTTCAACAGGAGCTCTGGGGCACGGAAACCGGCAAGGCGGTGAGCAACTTCCAGATCTCGGGCGAGCGCGTGCCCGCGGCGGTGGTGCACTGGCTCGGCCGAATCAAGGCGGCAGCCGCTCGCGTCAACGGCGAGCTGGGCCTGCTCGAGGACGACCTCGCCGAGCGGATCGCCTCGGCCGCCGACGAGGTGGCCGCCGGGGAGCATGACGACCAGTTCCCGATCGACGTCTTCCAGACCGGCTCGGGCACCTCTTCGAACATGAACGCGAACGAGGTCATCGCGTCGCTGGCGGGCGATGGCGCGCACCCCAACGACCACGTGAACATGGGGCAGTCGTCGAACGACGTGTTCCCGTCGGCGGTGCACCTGGCCGCGGTGGACGCCGCTCAGACGGACCTGTTGCCGGCGCTCGAGGCCCTGGCTGGGTCGCTCGAGGCCAAAGCCGGCGAGTTCTCCGAGCTCGTGAAGGCGGGTCGCACGCACATGATGGACGCGGTCCCGGTGACGCTCGGCCAGGAATTCGCGGGCTACGCCGCGCAGATGCGGTTGGGTGGGGATCGCGTGCGCGATGCCCTGTCGCGAGCGGTGCAGATCCCCCTCGGGGGCACGGCAACCGGCACCGGCCTGAACACCCACGCCGAGTTCGCCGAGCGCGTTCGCGAGAAGCTCGGGCTAGGCGAGGCTCCGCTCGACCGCTTCGAGGCGCAGGGCAACCGCGACGCGCTGGTGGAGCTGCACGGGGCGTTCAAGGTGGTCGCCGTCTCGCTAACGAAGATCGCGAACGACCTCGTGCTCATGGGCTCGGGCCCCCGAACCGGGCTGGTCGAGCTACGACTCCCGGAGCTCCAGAAGGGCTCCTCGATCATGCCGGGCAAGGTCAACCCGGTGGTGCCCGAGGTCGTGCTCCAGGTGGCGGCCCAGGTGGTCGGAAACGACGCCGCCGTGACCGTCGCCGGCAGCCAGGGAGCCTTCGAGCTGAACGTGCGGGTCCCCGTCATCGCCCGCAACGTGCTGGAGTCGATCCGGATCCTGACTGCCGCCTGCACGATGCTGGCCGAGAAGTGCGTCGACGGGCTGGAGGCCGACGAGGAGACCCTGCGCCGCCACGCCGAGTCGACCCCGGCGATCGCCACCGCACTGAACCCCCACATCGGCTACGACAAGGCCACGGAGATCGTCAAGGAAGCCGTGGAGACCAAGCGCACCATCCGCGAGGTCGCGATCGACAAGGGTGTCGACGAGGAGACGCTCGACAAGGCGCTCGACCTGATGACGATGGCCCGCGGCAGCGAGACCGCCTGACCGCGGTGACATAAGATCGGCAAATGCCGATGTAATCTGATACGGTCGGCGGCATGGCCGTAGAGCTCGAGCTGGCCCCCAAGTCCAAGCGGCCGATCGGCGAGCCTTGTTGCGAGCCCCTCGCGATGCCATCGGTCGACAGCGAGCGGGCCGCGCGCCTCGCGGCGCTGGCCAAGGCGCTCGGAGACAAGACGCGGCTGCAACTCGTCGACGTGCTTCGCCGGCACGCGGGCGAGGTGTGTGTCTGCGAGCTCCAACCGCTGTTCGACATCTCGCAGTCCACGCTCTCGGAGCACCTCAAGAAGCTGCGCGACGCCGGCATCGTCGGCGTGGAGCGGCGCGGGCTGTGGGCCTACTACTACGTGATCCCCGAGGCCCTGGAGGAGCTGAAGACATGGCTGACCTGACCACAGCGGCGGCGGAGACCTCATCCTGCTGCTCCCCGGCCGCGCAGGAGACCTGCTGCGAGCCCGGTGACAAGCAAGCCTGCTGCGGGGCCGCGGGCGAAGGGGGAGGCTGCGGCTGCTCGGCCGGCCGCGAAGCGGCGGCGGACACCGACGTCCGCGAGACCGTGCGCGAGCGGTACGCCGCGGCCGCGCGGCAAGCCGCCGGCGGCACGGGCGTCCTCGCCGATCACGAAGGATCGCTCTTCGGCGCCTCGCAGTACGGATGCGCCGAGCGCGCGGGCCTGCCCGTGCTCGCCGAGCTCGCGTCGCTCGGGTGCGGCAACCCGACGGCGGTCGCGGACCTGCGACTCGGCGAGACTGTGCTGGACCTCGGGTCCGGCGGCGGCATCGACGTGCTCCTGTCCGCGGACCGCGTCGGCCAAGACGGGAAGGCCTACGGGCTGGACATGACCGACGAGATGCTCGACCTGGCCCGGGCGAACCAGGCCAAGGCCGGGGTCGAGAACGTCGAGTGGCTCAAGGGGACGATCGAGGACGTGCCCCTTGCCGACGCCTCGGTCGACGCCGTCATCTCGAACTGCGTCATCAACCTGTCGACCGACAAGGACCGCGTCTTTCGCGAGAGCGCGCGAGTGCTCAGACCCGGCGGCCGCTTCGCGGTGACCGACATCGTCGCCGACGCCGACATGGACGAGGCGACGCGACGCGACATGGAGCAATGGACCGGCTGCATAGCGGGCGCGCTGACCGAGGACGAGTTCCGCGAGGCCCTGGCCGATGCAGGGCTCACCGACATCGAGGTGCGCCCGACGCATCGCGTCCACGAGCACGCGGCCTCCGCGATCATCCGCGCCCGCAAGCCAGGCGAGACGTCGGGCTAGCCGGCGAGCTCAGCAGCCGCGCGGACGGAGCTTGCGGAAGTCGGCAAACAGACCGACGTCCGGAATGACGTACGGACCATCAATGTCCGGGTCGTAGCCGCCGAAGGCGCGGACAGAGAAGCGCAGGCCGTCACACGGATCGCCGTTGACGCGGAATGCGCCCACGATCCGCGCCGGGGCTCCGGCCGCACCCTCGCACAACACGCGCCTCGGATAGCGCCGGCCCTTTCGGCACAGGAACCGGTCGCCGGGGTCGGGCCGATCGACTCGCGGGCGTCGCTGGACGGCGTAGGCCCGCCGGCGGCTGCGGATTTCCAGGTACGTCACCTCGAACGTGCAGCGCACCCGGTACTGGACGTTGCGGAACTTTCCCGGTCTGGCTCTCACCACCGCCGAGCAACGCGATCCTTCTCCCGCGGCCGGGGCCTCTTTGGCGGTGGAGGTCCCGGCCGGCACCAGGAGGCCGAGCAGCGCCGCGGCCGCCGTCAGACGCCGCATCAGAGGTTAACGGCCACGTACTTCGTCTCGAGGAACTCCTCGATGCCCTCGTTGCCGCCCTCGCGGCCGACGCCCGATTGCTTTACGCCGCCGAAGGGGGCACCGGCGTTCGAGACCATTCCCTGGTTGAGGCCGACCATTCCGGTCTCCAGGCCCTCGATCACCCGTAGGGCCCGCTTGAGGTCGCTCGTGTAGACGTAGGCGACCAGGCCGTACTCGGTGTCGTTGGCCTTGGCGATCGCCTCCTCCTCTTCGGAGAAGCTCGTGACCGGGGCCACCGGGCCGAAGATCTCCTCCTTCAGCACACGGGCGTCGTCGGTCACGCCGGCGAGGACCGTGGGGGGGTAGAAGTAGCCGGTCCCGTCGGGGATCTCGCCGCCCACGATGGCGTCGGCGCCCTTCCCGGTCGCGTCACCCACCAGCTCGTGCACCTTCTCGCGCGAGGAGTCGTCGATCAGCGGTCCGACCTTCACGTCCTCCTCGGTGCCGCGCCCGACCTTCAGCGAGCCCATCTTCTGGCCGAGCTTCTCGGCGAACTCGTCGGCGACGGAGTCGGCCACGTGGAAGCGGTTGGCCGAGGTGCAGGCCTCGCCGATGTTGCGCATCTTGGCGATCATCGCGCCCTCGACCGCGTCGTCGATGTCGGCGTCGGGGAAGATCAGGATCGGCGCGTTTCCGCCCAGCTCCATGGAGACCTTGAGCACGTTGTCGGCGGAGGCGGCGATCAGCGTGCGGCCCACCTCGGTCGAGCCGGTGAAGGACAGCTTGCGCAGCCGCCCGTCCGAGATGACCGGCTTCGTCACGTCGCTCGAGCTCGAGGTCGTGACGATGTTGAAGACCCCGCCCGGCAGGCCGCACTCCTCGAGGATCTGCCCGAGCGCCAGCATCGACAGCGGGGTCTGTTGCGCGGGCTTCATCACAACCGTGCAGCCCGCGGCGATCGCGGGCCCCACCTTGCGGGTGCCCATGGCCATCGGGAAGTTCCAGGGCGTGATCATCAGGCTCGGGCCGACCGGCTGCTTGAGCACCAGCACACGCCCGGCCCCGTTGCCGGCCTCCTTGTAGTACCCGTCGATTCGCAGCGCCTCGCCCGAGAACCAGCGGAAGAACTCGGCGGCGTAGACGATCTCCGACTTCGACTCGGCGACCGGCTTGCCCATCTCGAGCGTCATCAGCAGCGCCAGCTCGTCGGCGCGCTCGTTGAGCTTCTCGAACGCCTTCCAGAGGATCTCACCGCGCTCGTTGGGCGCGGTTGCGGCCCACTCCTTCTGCGCGTCGACCGCTGCATCGAGTGCCGCGGTGGCGTCTTCGGGAGTGGCGTCGGCGACCTCGGTCAGCGTCTCCTCGGTGGCGGGGTCCTCGACCGCCAGCGTCTCGCCGCCGTCCGCGTCGCGCCACTCGCCCCCGATGTAGAGCTGGTGCGGGACCTTGTCGACGACTTCCTGTTCCTTGGTCGCGATGCTCATGTCGCCACTGTTTCGGTACCCAGTTCCTCGCTGATGGCCACGTCGATCGAGTAGTCGATCGGCAGCACGATCACCGACGGCCCGTCGTGGTCGAGCGCCTCGCGCAGGAGCCGCCCGAAGTCGTCCGCCGACTCGCAGTGCCAGCCCGGCACGCCGAAGCCCTCGGCGAGCTTGACGAAGTCGGGGTTCTCGAAGTCGGTGCCGAAGTGGTCCCCGAACTTCTTGTCCTGCTTCCACACGATCGAGCCGAACTGGCGGTTCTCCCAGATCACGTTTACGAACGCCGTGCCGAGGCGGTTGGCCGTCTCGAGCTCCGCGCAGTTCATGAGGAAGCCGCCGTCGCCGTTGACCGTGACGACCTTGCGGTCGGGATGCACGAGCTTGGCGGCGATGGCCGCAGGAACCGCGAAGCCCATCCCGGCCAGGCCGTTGGCGATCAGCACGGTGTTCGGCTCGTAGGCCGGAAAGGCGCGCCCGATCCACAGCTTGTGCAGGCCGACGTCGGAGATCAGGATGTCCTCGCGGCCGAGCACCTGGCGGATCTCCCACAGGGCCCGCGGCGGCTGAACGGGGAAGTTGTCGTTGTCCTTGGCCGCGTCGAAGTGGCTCTGCACCACGTCGCGCAGGCGCGTAGAGCCGCCGTCGTGGTCGAGGTCGCCGCACTCCTCGGCGAGCGCGTCGAGGATGTACTCCATGTCTCCGATCAGGTCGACCTCGGTCATGAAGTACTCGTCCACCTCGACCGAGACGGTGTCGACGCAGACGATCCGCTTGTCGTGCTCGGAGTTCCAGTGCTCGGGCGAGTGCTCGACCAGGTCGAAGCCGACGGTGATCACGACGTCCGCGTCGGAGAAACCGGCCATCTCGTAGTCGCCTGCCTGCAGCCCCACTGCGCCGAGCGCCTTCGGGTCGTCGGCCGGAACCACTCCCTTGCCCATGAAGGTCTCGGCGACCGGGATCCCTGTCGCCTCGACGAAGCGGCGCAGCGCGTTCGCCGCGCCCACTCGCGTGACCCCGTTCCCCGCCAGCACGATGGGCGCCGAGGCCGAGCGGATGACCTCGACGGCGTCGGCGATCTCGTCGTCGGACGGCACCGGCCGGCGAATGCGCGACCGGCTCACGAGCGGCTCCGCGTCGAGCTCCGCCTCCATTACGTCCTCCGGCAGCTCCAGGTGCGTGGCGCCCGGCTTCTGCTGCTGGGCGACCTTGAAGGCCTTGCGCACGACCTCGGGGATGATCCGCGCGTCCGACACCCGGGCGTTCCACTTTGTGATCGGGCGCATCATTCGAAGCAGGTCGATGTACTGGTGCGACTCCTTGTGCATCCGCTCGAGGTCGCCCTGACCGGTGAGCGCGACCAGCGGAGCGCGGTCGAGGAAGGCGTCGCCCACGCCGGTGGCGAGGTTGAGGCCGCCGGGTCCGAGCGTGCCCAGGCACACGCCGGCGCGCCCGGTCAGCCGCCCGTAGACGTCGGCCATGTACGCGCCGCCCTGCTCGTGGCGCACGGGGACGAACTGCACCGACGAGTCGGCGAGCGACTCGTTCAGG
>DATACN010000398.1:0-7999 GCA_036258995.1 Thermoleophilaceae bacterium
GGCCGTCTACCTGGGCCACCTGGGGCGCTACCGCTGTCCCAACTGCGGCCGAGAGCGCCCGGTCCCCGACGTGTCGGCCACCCGGGTGGAGCTGCACGGGATGAGCGGGTCCAGCGTGGGCCTGAGGACGCCCCGCGGAGAGCTGTCGCTTACGCTCCCCCTCCCCGGCCTCTACAACGTCTACAACGCGCTCGCCGCGGCCGCTCTGGCGCTCGACCTGGACGTCCCGCTCGCCACCGTCGGGCAAGCGCTCGAGGGGTTCGCCGGCGCCTTCGGCCGCGTCGAGACGATCCCGGTGGACGGGCGCTCCCTCTCGATCCTGCTCGTGAAGAACCCCGCCGGCGCCAACGAGGTTCTGCGAACGCTGACGCTCGAGGAGGGCCGCCTCGACCTGTGGCTCGCGCTCAACGACCGGGTCGCCGACGGCCGCGACGTGTCCTGGATCTGGGACGCCGACTTCGAGCTGCTGGCTGGCCGCGTCCGGCGCGTCACCTGCTCCGGCACACGCGCCGAGGAGATGGCGTTACGGCTGAAGTACGCCGGCATCGACGGCGAGCTCGAGGTGGAGCGCGACCTGGTCGACTCGCTCGACTCAGCCCTGGCCGGCGCGGGGTCGGACCGCGTCTACGCACTGCCGACCTACACCGCCCTGCTCGACCTGTGCGACCTGCTGGCCCGCCGCGGACTGGCCCCGAGGTGGTCGGAGTGAGGGCCGGTGCCGTCGCCTGGCACGACGTGGAGTGCGCTTCGTACGACGCGGACCTGCCCATCTGGTGCGAGCTCGCGGAGGCCAGGGGCGGTGCGGTGCTCGACATGGGCTGCGGCACGGGCAGGGTCGCGCTGGAACTGGCCCGTCGCGGTCACCCGGTGACCGGCCTCGACTCCGACCCCGAGCTCGTGCGCGAGCTGCAGGCCCGAGCCCGGCGCGAACGGCTCGATGTAGAGCCGGTCGTGGGCGACGTGCGCTCCCTTTCCCTCGAGCGCCGCTTCGAGCTCGCGGTCGCGCCGATGCAGGTCATGCAGCTGCTCGGAGGCCCGTCGGGACGCGCCCGAGCCCTGGAGCGGGCGCGCGAGCACCTCTCACCCGCCGGCCTGCTCGCTGTGGCGCTTGCCGACCCCTTCGCGGCGGTTCCGCCGGACGACTCCCTCCCCCCTCTCCCGGACGTGCGCGAGCAGGACGGCTGGGTGCTCTCGAGCCAGCCTGTCTCGGTCAGCGAAGCGAACGGGGGCGTCGTGATCACCCGGCTGCGCCAGCTGGTCTCCCCTACCGGAGAGCTGACCGAGGAGATGACGGACGTGCATCTGGACGCGGTCAGCGCGGACGAGCTCGAGCGCGAGGCCGACGCGGCCGGCTTCAGCGCGACCGGCCGCCGCCAGGTGCCCGCCACCGCGGACCACGTGGGCGGCTCGGTCGTCCTGCTCGAGGCAAGGCAGTGACGGGCGCGCTGCGCGTGTGCGCGCTCTACCCCGAGCTCATGAACATCTACGCCGACCGCGGCAACCTGGCTGTGCTGAGGGCCCGTTGCGAGTGGCGGGGGCTCGGCTTCGAGCTCGGCTCGGCCACGATCCGCGAACCGCTCGACCCGGAGGCCCACGACCTCTTCTACGTCGGCGGCGGCCAGGACCGCGACCAGGTCGCCGTCGCCGCGGACATGGCCGGCCCCAAGCGCGAGGCGCTGCACGCCGCCGCGGACCGGGGCGCCGTCGTGCTGGCGGTCTGCGGCGGCTACCAGCTGCTCGGGCACAGCTACCAGCTCGGCGACGAGGAGCTGCCGGGCGCCGGCCTGGTGGACCTGCGCACGGTCCGCGAGGCCGGGCCGCGGCTGATCGGCAACTGCGCGATCGAGGCCGATTTGGGGACCGGTCCGCGGGTCATCGCGGGCTTCGAGAACCATGGCGGCCGCACCTACCTCGGTCCCGAGGAGCAGCCGCTTGGCCGGGTGCTGAAGGGGCACGGCAACAACGGCAGGGACGGGTACGAGGGCGTGCGGCGCGGCAACGTGATCGGCACCTACCTGCACGGCCCGCTGCTGCCGAAGAACGTGTGGCTGGCCGACCGGCTGCTCGAGCTGGCGCTGGGCGTCGAGCTCGAGCCGCTCGACGACGGAATCGAGGAAGCCGCCCACCTCTCGGCGCGGCGGGCGGCGGGCGTCTAGCGCCGCAGCGGCGGGCTCAGGGCGGCCTGGACTGCGCCCTCGCGGTCCGGGCGAACCCTGAGGGTCTCGACCATGTCGGTGATCGTGAAGACGCGCCGGACCGGGCCGTCGGCGCACACGATGGCGAAGCCCTGTCCGCGGCGGGCCAGCCGGCGGTGCGCGTTCAGCAGGAGGGCCAGGCCGGTGGAGTCCATGAACGCCACGTCGGTCAGGTCCACGACGACGGGTGCGGCGCACTCGCCCAGCGCCTCGTTGAGGCTCGTGATCAGGCGGGGAGCGGAGGCGATGTCGATCTCGCCGCTGACGGCGAGGACCTCTACCTCACCGTTCGACTCGCGCTCGACCTGCAATCCATGCATCCCGACGCCCGAGCGTATCCCAAGGCGCCCTAGCGGCGCAGGCGGACCACGCGGCGGAGCTTCGCCCGGTTGCCCGCACGGTCTACCGCCAGCGCTCTCAGCAAGAGCATCCGCGGGCGCCCACGTCGCAGGACCCGCCGGACGCGGCGGTTCGGCCGCAGCCGGACCACCCTCGCTCCCGGCCGGCCGATCCAGCGGCTCGCGGTGCCGACGACGACCCGCCGCCGCGCCGCGCGGCTACCGGCGGCCCTCGGGCGGACGACCGTGAGCACGATCCGCAGCGAGCAGGCCTCGGAGCAGCGCACGCGCAGTCGCAGCCCCCGCCTGAGTGTCCTGCGCAGGGTCGGCTTCGCGATGACGCGCGCGAACAGCCGCGGCGGCGTCGCATCCCGCTCGGGCGCTGGGCTCGCCGGGTCGCTCTGCTGCGGGCGGGCCGGGTCGATGCCGGCGTCGGCGGGGAAGAGGCTCTCGCTGGGCTCGACCGAGACCGCGCGGCCCGCGTCGAGCCGAGCGCCGCTTACGGTTCTGCCGGCCAGCGAGGGCCGCCGTTCGGCGGTCCCCAGCAGAGCGGCCCGCTTGGCGGCCACCGAAGCCTCGGGCCACAGCGTCGTGATAAGAGCAGCGGCGCCTGCGACGTGCGGCGACGCCATCGAGGTGCCGCTCATGAGGCCCCAGGTGCCGCCGGGACGCGTGCTCAGGATGCGGGTGCCCGGCGCCGCGAGGTCCACGGAGCGCCGTCCATAGTTCGACAGCCCGGCGAGGCCGTCGTCCTGGTCGCTGGCGGCCACGCAGATGACGTTCGGCAGCGGGTAGTTGCACGGGTAGCTGCCGGTCACGTCGTTGTCGCGGCTCTCGTTGCCGGCCGCCACGACCACGAGCATTTGGGGCGCCGCCCTGAGTGTGTCCAGCTCGGCCTGGGAGAAGTGCTGACCGGACATGCTCGCGTTGACGATCGGGATCCTCGCGCGCGCGGCGTAGGCGTACGCGGTGATGATGTCGGACACCCGGCCCGAGCCGTTCGCGTCGAGCACTCGCAGGGGCACGATGCGGGCGCGCCAGGCGGCGCCCGCCACGCCCCGGAGGTCGTTGCCCCGCGCTCCGATCGTGCCGGCGACGTGGGTGCCGTGTCCGTTCGGGTCGGCCGGCACGCCGTCGTCGTCCACCCAGTCCCAGCCGCGCCAGTCATCCACGAGCCCGTTGCCGTCGTCGTCACGGCCGTTTGTCTCGCGACCGTCCCCGCTCTCCCCCTGGTTGCGCCAGATGTTCGGCGCGAGGTCGGCGTGGGTGAAGTCGACGCCGCTGTCGAGCACGCCGACGCTGGTCGCGGAGCTGCCCGTGGTGAGGTCCCATGCCCGCGGGAAGCCCGCCATCTGCAGGCCCCACTGGGAGCGGTAGTAACGGTCGTTGGGGGTCACCGCCGCCGAGCGCAGCACGTCGCGCTCGGCGTAGAGCACGTGGTCGGAGCGCTCGAGCCGCTCCACGGCCTCATGCGCGGACACCCCGGGCTCGGGGTCGACGAGCTGGAGGCCGGCCGCGCCGAGCCGTCGCTCGTGCTCGGTTCCGGCCGCGTCGCGCGCGGCGGCCCGCTCGGCAGCCTCGCTGCCCGCCCGGAAGCGCACGATCACTCCGTCCGCTCCGGTGGCGACCGCCGGGGCCGGAAATGCGAAAAGCGCTGTCGCCAGCGCTATCGCACTGCTACTGCATAGACGCCTCACATGGGCGGTATCGGCGAACCGATACCGCCCTTGAGGCCTTGCCTACGATTGAACCTGGCAGTCGACGGGAACTTCGAGCGTCTCGTTGCCGATCGTGACCCGCAGCGCGCCGTCCTCGGTGCACCCGTAGGTGCCCGCGGCGGTCCACGGAGAATCGCTCGGCTCGGGGCCTTCCTCGGGCGTCACGATGACCCCCGCTCCGACGCCGGTCACGCCGCCCGTGCCGGTCACGGTGCCGACCAGCGAGTCGGCTCCGCCTCCGTCGAGCGTGAACGTGCAGGTCGGAAGCTGGGAGGCGCACTGGAGCCCGTCGGCGCCCTCGAGCGTCAGCCCGCCTTCGCCTCCGCCGGCTCCGCCTGGCCCGCCGCCGCCGCCGCCGGGAGCGCCCCCGCCACCGCCCGGGCCGCCCTGGACGCTGATCGACCCGCAGCCACGGGCGATCGGGACGTCCGCCCGGTCGAGCTTGCAGCGGTTGCGCCCCTTCCCCGCGTTGATACGGGCGTCACGGCGGCCGTCCGCTGCGTTGATGACGTCGTTGCCGGCGCCGCCGACGAGGCTGTCCCGGCCCTTGCCTCCGCCGACCCTGTCGTTGCCGGCCCCGCCGTTGACGCGGTCGTTGCCGGCGTCGCCGGAGAGGCGGTCCTTGCCGGCCCCGCCGTTGATGCGGTCGTTGCCTCCGCGCCCGCGCGCGCGGTCATTGCCGCCGCCCAGGCGCATCGTGTCCGACTTCTTCGTGCCGGCCACGTTGTTCGCCCGCTTGTTGCCCTTGAACAGGCGTGCCTCGGCGAGTCCCGTTACAGCCGTGAGGGCTACCGCGGCCAGCGCCACGATCGCCAGGATCGAGAACTTCGACGTCATTCGTGCCTCCGTGGGTTGGGCTTCCGTGCCATCTCAGGTTTCGCCTAGATCGTGCAGTCCACGGGCACGTCGATCAGCTCGTTGCCGATGGTGACCCGCAGATAGCCGTCAGCGGTGCAGCCGTAGGTGCCGCCGGCCGTCCAGGGTGCGTCCTGGGGCGGGGCCGTTGGGTCCTCGGAGTTCTGCGTTACGCTCACCGCGCCGCCCGCCCCGGTGACTCCCCCTCCCCCGGTGACGGTGCCGGCAGTGGCGTCCGCCCCGCGCCCGCTCATCGTGAAGGCGCAGGTGGGCAATTGCGAGCCGCACTGGAGGCCGTCGGCCTGCTCGAGCTCGAGCCCGCCGTCGTCGTCACCGCCGGCTCCGCCGGGCCCGCCCGGACCTCCAGGGTTACCGGGGCCGCCAGGGGCACCGGGACCGCCGCCGCCAGGCGGGGATCCGCCGGACTGGATGCTCAGCGAGCCGCAGCCGCGCGTGACAGGCAGGTCGAGAGCGTCGATCCGGCAGCGGTTGGCGCCGCTGCCCGCGTCTACGCGCCGATCCCGGCGGCCGTCCGCCGCGTTTAGGAAGTCGTTGCCTGCGCCGCCGGCGAGCGCGTCAAGCCCCCTGGCGCCCGTCAACCGGTCGTTCCCGGCCGCGCCCGAGAGCGTGTCGTTGCCCGCGGCGCCGTTGAGGCTGTCGTTGCCGGCCGCCCCGTTCAAGCGGTCGTTGCCTGTGCCGCCGTTCAACCGGTCTCGGCCCGCGCCGCCGTTGAGCCTGTCGGTCGCCGCGCCGCCGCCCAGAACGTCGTTGGAGGCGCCTCCGCCCAGGACGTCGCGTCCGGCGCCGCCGGTCAGGCGGTCGAGTCCGACCGTTCCGCTCAGCCTGTCGTTGCCCTTCCCGCCGCCGAGGCTGTCCCTGCCCCGCCCGCCGTTCAACCGGTCGGCGCCGGCGTCGCCGGCGAGCCGGTCGTTGCCGGCCGCGCCGAAGATGCGGTCGGCGCCGCCGCGGCCGCGGGCCCGGTCGTTCCCGGCGCCCAGGCGCATGGTGTCGGCCTTCGTCGTCCCTACCAGGCGGTTGGGAGCCTTCGTCCCTCGGAACATGCGAGCCTCGGCCAGGATCGTCGTTGCGCCCATCATGGCGACCGCCACGGCGGCAAGGACCAGGGAGCGGCTGAACAGCTTCATGCCCCCCGTATTGGCAGCGCGGGAAGTTCTCAGCCGCCGGCCGAGCTAATGCATAGCTTTCGCCACGCTGCCAGCGCCAGCCCGCGTACCGCAATGCGGTGAGCCCTCAGACAGCCGTCCAGGGCTAGCGGCCGGTCGAGCCGAACCCGCCGGCGCCGCGAACGGTCTCGTCGAGCTCGGCCTCGATGGGCTCGGCTGCGGCGACGGCCACGATCACCAGCTGCGCGATCCGGTCGCCCGGCTCGACGGAGAAGGCCTGCTCGCGGTCAGTGTTGAGCAGCAGGACGCGGAGCTCGCCCCGGTAGCCCGAGTCGATCAGGCCAGGCGCGTTCACGAGCGAGAGGCCGGCACGCGCCGCGAGCCCGGAGCGCGGCACCACCATCCCGGCGTGACCCTCCGGGATCGCCACCGCCACGCCGGTCCCCACGCTGGCGCGCTCGCCCGGCCCGATCTCGACGGCCTCGGCTGCGTGAAGGTCGAGACCGGCGTCGCCGTCGTGCGCGCGCTCCGGCGCGCGGGCGCCGTCCGCGAGACGGCGAAAGCGCAGGATCATCCGCGGCCGTTGCTGCTGAAGCGCTCGAACCGCGGCGCTGCCGCCACGGGCACACGGGCACGGACCCGCACCCCGTCGGCGGTGTCCTCGCGCTCGATCTCGCCGGCCACCTCGTGCAGCTCGGACAGGCTGCCGCCCTCCTCGTAGGGCACGAGCAGGTCCATGGGCTCGAGGCTCTTGAGGAAGCGCGCCTCGATCTCGGATCGAAGCTCGTCGAGGCCCTCGCCGGTCTCCCCCGAGATCTGGACCGCGCTCGGGAAGCGGAAGGACAGCTCGCGCCGGCGCTCGCCGTCGAGCATGTCGATCTTGTTGAGCGCCAGGAGGCGGGGACGCTCCCCCGCGCCGACCTCCACCAGCACCTCCTCGACCGCCGCGATCATCTCCCGCAGCTCGTGCTCCGGCACCGAGGAGTCCGCGACGTGCACGAGCAGGTCCGCGCCCATGGCCTCCTCGAGAGTGGCGGAGAAGGCGTCCACGAGCTGATGCGGGAGCTTGCGGATGAAACCGACCGTGTCGGTGAGCAGGTAGTCGCGGCCGCCGATCTCGAGCGAGCGGGTGGTCGGGTCGAGCGTGTGGAAGAGGCGCTCGCGGACGCCGACCTCCGCCCCGGTGAGGGCGTTCAGGAGCGTCGACTTGCCGGCGTTCGTATAGCCCGCGAGCGCGACCGTGGGCAGCCCGGCCCGTTCGCGCTCGCGGCGCATCGTCGACCGCGTTCGCTTGGTGTGCTCGAGGCGCCGCCGGAGGGCCGATATGCGGTCGCGCGCCAGGCGGCGGTCGGTCTCGATCTGGCTCTCGCCCGGGCCCCTCGTGCCGATGCCGCCGTCCATGCGCCCTGCGCCCAGGCGCTCGAGGTGCGTCCACAGGCCGCGCATGCGCGCGAGGTTGTACTCGAGCTGCGCGAGCTCCACCTGGAGCTTGCCTTCGGCCGTGCTGGCGTGCTGGGCGAAGATGTCGAGGATGATCGCCGTGCGGTCGATCACGGGCACGCCGAGCGCCTCCTCCAGGTTTCGCTCCTGGCGCGGCTTGAGCTCGTCGTCGCAGGCCACGAGGTTGGCGTCCTGCTCCGCGACGGCGCGCTTGAGCTCGGACAGGTCGTCGCCCTCGGGCATCGCGCCGACGCAGTACGCGGGCTGCTTGGCGCGCGCCTGCGGGCGCGGCGGCGGCCCGACGCGGTGACCCTCCTCGACTCGGCCGT
>DATACN010000399.1:0-10887 GCA_036258995.1 Thermoleophilaceae bacterium
CCGGCTCGGTGCCCTGGTGGAACGGGTCGAGACGGGCAAGTGTGGCGCGATAGGCGTCCAGCGACCCACCATCACCCAGCCCGGGAATCTCGACGTCCGACAGGTAATCGCCGCACACCAGCACGCCGCACCAGGCCGCGAACAAGGCGATCCCGTCCGAGGTATGCCCCTCCGCCGGCTGCACCTCGAGCTCCTCCTCACCCAGCTCCACCGAGCCGGGCGCGGGCAGCGTCTGTACCGCGCCCAGCGACAGCGGCGCGGGCCGCACGACGTAGAACTCGACGTCGGCGTCGCGCAGCTCGCGCTGCGCGGCGCCCGGCGACGCGCGCAGCCGCTCGGCGGTCAGCTCTCCGACGCCGAGCGCGAGCGAAGGGAACGCCAGCCGCCCCAACAGGTGATCGAAGTCCGCGTGGGTCGCCACAAGCGCGTCCGGCTCGAAGCCGGCCTGCGCCAGCACCTGCGGCAGCAGCTCGAGCTCGTCGGGGAAGTAGGGCGAGTCGATCAGCATCGCCTCCTCGCCCGACTTCAGGCAGACCGCGTTCGTCTGCCACATGCGGCTCGTCAGCACGAGCGCCTGCGGGTGGACCGAGACCGCGCGCACGGCGCGCCGCGCGCCGCTAGGCCGCGCCCAGCAGCTTGCCGGCGTCGCGGAAGGTCTTGACCTCTTCGGTCGGTTTCTTCTGCGCCGGCTCGAGCTTCTCGCCGTGCCGGTTGACCCAGATCACAGGCACCTTCTGCTTCAGGCAGGGCTCGACGTCGGTGGGATAGCCGCTTGCGATGTGCACCCAGCGCTTCTTCTTGCCTTCGATCCTGCGCGCGCACTCCTTGAAGTGGGCGGGGTCGGGCTTGTAGCTGCGCACCTGCTGCGCGGTCACGACCAGGTCGAAGTCGGTGCGGAAGTGGCGCCGGGTGGCGCCGAGCAGCTTGTCGTCGATGTTGGACAGCACGCCGATCTCGTACTTCTTGGCGAAGCGCTCGAGCTGGGCGTTGGTCTCGCGGAAGGACGGCCAGGCCGGCACGCTGTCGGGCAGGAAGTTGGAGCGCGAGGGCTCGAGGTCCCAGCCAAGCTCCTCGGCCACCCGCACGGCGGTCCGGCGCAGGACCTCCGCGTAGAGCTCGTACGAGCCGCGCTGGATGTCTCGCTGGATCTCGATGAAACGCGGGATCAGGGCGCCCCGGTCAACCGTGAAGCCGTCGCGGTCGGCCTCCTTCTGGAATGCGTCGTGCACCCCGCTCTCCCAGTCGATCAGGGTGCCGTAGCAGTCGAAAGTCACGAACTCGACGTTCTTAGGTAAAGGCATGGCTAAAGGCGTTCGATAGGGTCCGGCGCGCCTCCCGCGCGGCGGCGGCCCCATCCTATCTGGCGACGATGGATCTCCTCGAATACCAGGGCAAGGAGCTCTTCAAGAAGCACGGGGTGCCGGTCCCCGACGGCCGCCTTGCAGCTTCCGTGGACGGGGCGGTGGAGGCGGCCGATGCGCTGGGCTACCCCGTGGTCGTGAAGGCCCAGGTGCAGATCGGGGGACGCGGCAAGGCCGGCGGCATCAAGCTGGCCAACGACAGCGGCGAGGCCCGCGAGCACGCCGAGGCCATCCTGGGGATGGACATCCGCGGCCTGACAGTGCACGAGCTGTACGTCGAGAAGGCCTCTGACATCGCCGAGGAGTACTACGCGGCGATCGTCTTCGACCGGGGGGCCAAGCAGCCGATGGCCATGCTCTCCCGCATGGGCGGCATGGACGTCGAGGAGATCGCCGAGAAGGACCCGTCGGCGATGGTCAAGCTGCACGTCGACCCGCTGCTGGGCTTCTCTGACTTCATCGCCCGCCGGCTGGCTTTCCAGGCCGGCATTGCGGACGATGTGATCCGGCCGGTCGGCGCTCTGCTCGCCCGCCTCTACGACACCTTCGTGCGCGAGGACGCCATGCTGGTCGAGGTCAACCCGCTGCTCGTGACCCGCAAGCGCGAGGTGGTGGCGCTCGACGCCAAGGTCACCATCGACGGCAACGCGCTCTACCGCCACCCCGACACGGCCGAGTTCCGCAACCCCAGCGGCGAGGATCCCCAGGAGGCGATGGCCCGCGAGCGCGGTCTGACCTACGTGAAGCTCGACGGCAACGTGGGGATCCTGGGCAACGGCGCCGGCCTGGTCATGTCCACCCTCGACGTGGTGGCGCAAGCAGGGGGCAAGCCCGCCAACTTCCTCGACGCGGGCGGCGGCTCGAAGGCCGAGGCCATCGTCGACGCCGTCGAGGTGATCCTCTCCGACCCCAAGGTCACGGCGGTGCTGTTCAACATCTTCGGCGGGATCACGCGCTGCGACGAGGTGGCCAAGGGGCTGGTCACGGCCTTCGGCCAGATCGACGTGAAGGTGCCCTTCGTGGTCCGCCTCGACGGCACGAACGACGAGGAGGGGCGGCGGATCATCGCCGAGGCCAACCTGCCGAACGTGACCGTGGAGAAGACCATGCTCGAGGCCGCCGCCAAGGTGGTCGAGCTTGCCGGGCCGGCGCCGGATGCGGAGGTCGAGGCGGTCAGCCCGCCGGTGGGCGCCGCCGCGTCGGCCGAGCCGCAGGCGGCCCCCGACTCGCCGGTGGACGAGTGAGCATCCTCGTCGGCCCCGACACGAAGCTCGTCGTCTCCGGCCTGACCGGACGCGAGGGCAGCTTCCACGGCCTCAACAACCGCCGCTACGGAACCGACCTGGTCGCCGGCGTGACGCCCGGCAAGGGCGGCCAGGACGTCGAGGGCGTGCCGGTGTTCGACACCGTCCACGAGGCGGTCGCCGCGAACGGGGCCAACACGAGCATGATCTTCGTACCGCCGCGCTTCGCGGCGGACGCGATCCTCGAGGCCGCCGACGCGGGCGTCGAGCTGATCGTCTGCATAACCGAGGGGATTCCCGCCCACGACATGCTGCGCGTCCACGCGCACCTGGAGCGCGGCAGCTCTCGCCTGATAGGCCCCAACTGCCCGGGGGTGCTCTCGCCCGGCAAGGCCAACGTCGGGATCATCCCCGCCCACTTCTTCTCCGAGGGGGGCGTGGGCCTCGTGTCCCGCTCGGGCACGCTGACCTACCAGATCGGCAACGAGCTGGCCCAGCGCGGCTTCGGCAACTCCACGATCGTCGGCATCGGCGGCGACCCCGTGGTCGGCTCGAGCTTCATCGACATCGTCGCGCTGTTCGAGCAGGACGACCAGACCGAGCTGATCGTGATGTGCGGCGAGATCGGCGGCGACGAGGAAGAGCGCACCGCCGACTACATCGCCGACAACGTGTCGAAGCCGGTGGTGGCCTACATCGCCGGCTTCACCGCCCCACCGGGCAAGACGATGGGCCACGCCGGAGCGATCGTGTCGGGCTCGAGCGGCACCGCCCAGGCCAAGGCCGAGGCGCTGGAGGCGAAGGGCGTGCGGGTGGGCCGCAACCCCACCCAGGTGGCCGAGCTCGCCGCCGAGGTGCTGGGCGCGAAGGTCTAGCGGGGCGAACGTCAGTCGAGCTTTGGGTCTGCCTTCCGGATGTCCTCCGCCATTAGGCCGGGTGTTTGGAGGAGGAATAGCCCGAGCGGCTTGTAATAGCCAACGGCTCCTCCGGCAAGGAGCTCCTGGTTCCTCTCACTGAGCTGGGGGATTCTGGTTCGACGCAGTCGTCGACCGTATTTCTTCAGGTAGCGGCTCACTCGAGCAACCGACCTGGCTCGATCAGCGTTGCAGCAAGAAAGCTTGCCGTACTCGTAGAGAGCGCCCTGGTATGCCTCCCAGTGATCATTCAGCTGCTCGTTGCCGGGGTCACTGCGGGGGTAGTAAGCAGCTAGCAGGGCGTCGGCCTCCGCCGAGGTCTTGAGCCAGCCAGAAAGAAGTCGCCGGTTCAGCTCGTGCTGTCGGAACGGAGGTGCGTCGCTCGCGGCGAGCTGCTGAGCGTCACCGTACAGCTCGGTCACACCGCGGCTGACCGTCGAGAGCAATTTTGCGTCCAGCTCACGCTCTTGGGCACGGTCCGCGTAGATGTCGGCGATGAAGTAACCGATAGCCGCGGCGATGAGCCCGCTGAGCACGACTCCGAGCGCCTTTGCAACCGTGGAGGGCGCGGTGACGTGCTCTCGGAAATTCTCAAACCAGGAAACGTGAGCCTCCTACCCCGTTGCGGGCTCCTCGTACGCCTCGCTCATGCCGGCGGCCACCGCGCTCAGCTCCTCGCGCAGGCCGCGCACGTCGCCGGCCAGGCGGGTCTGGTTGGCCGCCTCCGCCGAGGCCGACACCGAGACCAGGTTGGCCCGGACGGTCTCGAGCTCGACCAGCATTCGCTCCATCTCGGTGTAGAAGCGGCGCAACTGTCCCTCCATCTTTCGCAGCACCGCGAGCTGGTGCTCCAGCGCGGTGACGAGCTCGGCCTTCTCCGGGTCGCCACGGACCTGGCCCAGGCGCTGCTCGACCCAGGCCGGCGGGGTCTCCGACAGCGCCTCGTGCAGGAGCTGGGCCCGCGCCGCGGCGAAGTCCATGTCGCGCACGAAGCGGTCCACCTCCGCTGACACCTCCCCGTAGGGCAGGTCGGCGCGCTCGATGGCGTCGCGGATGCGCGCCTCGCGGTGGTGGGCGACTTCCAGCAGCTTCCGGATCGGCTCCGCCAGCGACTCGCGGTCGAGAGCTGGACGCTGCAGCTCCCTGCGGCGCTCGCCACGCTCTCGCGCCAGCACCTTGTCGGCCTGCTCCTCGTCGAAGTAGGTGCGGGCGGCGGCGATTCCGTACACCACCAGCGCCACGGGGAGCATGGGCAGGAACACGTCGAGCAGCGTGCCGGCGACCAGCATCGCCGCCAGCAGCACCACGTTGAACGGCCGCAGCAGCGCGTTGGTCACGAGCGCCCGGTTGAACTCCCCCCGCGTGTACGGCCTGCCCATCAGAAGAAGCTGGAGATGCTCTTGTAGACCGCTTCGATGTCCTCGGTGTCACCCTCGTAGCTCTGGCCGCCGGAGGCCTCTGCGAAGGCGTCGAGCGCCTCCTGCGCCCCCTCGGCCTCCGCGCTGTAGGCGATCGTGAACACCCTCACCCGCGACGCCGCGTCGCCCTGGGCCTCGAGCGTGCGGGCCACCTCGTCGGCCGATGTCGACGAGTCCGTGTCCTCGCCGTCGGTCAGCACGACCACCGCGTTGATCCGCTCGGTGTCGCCCAGCTCGCGCACGATCCCGTAGCCCTG
Source organism: Thermoleophilaceae bacterium (assembly GCA_036258995.1). Taxonomy (GTDB): domain Bacteria; phylum Actinomycetota; class Thermoleophilia; order Solirubrobacterales; family Thermoleophilaceae; genus DATACN01. The sequence goes on from DATACN010000399.1 coordinate 5,195, forward strand.
GAGGGTGGCGTCGAAGACCGCCGTGCCGCCGTCGGCGATCAGCGAGCGCACTGTGCCGCGCAGGCGCTCGCGGCCCTGCCGGAACGGGATCAGCGGCACGAGCGGCTGGATGCGGTCGGAGAAGATCGTCAAGCCCACCCGGTCGTTGGGCGAGACCTCGCGGAAGAAGGCCTCGAGGCCCTGCTTCGCGCGGGCGAGGCGGTTCTCGTCGTTCATCGAGCCGGAGGTGTCGACCACCAGCAGCACGTTGGCCGGCTTGCGGTCCTCCCGCCAGGCCGTCCTGATCTTGTCCACAACTCGCGGCGACGGGAGTCCGAGGACGCGGTCGGGCTGCGCGGGATCGACCCCGTTCTCGCGCGACACCGGCGCCACCGGCTCCTGGTCGAGGTCGGCGGGCCTGAAGCCCGACTGCGCGGCCAGGTCCGGGGTGATCTCGTCGGCGAGGAAGTCGCCGAAGGCCCGGGCGCCCTCGCGCTCGGCGGCCGAGACCCACGGCGCGTCGAGCACGATGTAGGGGTTGTCCGAGTAGAAGGTGCCCTCAGGCGGGTAGAGCGCCACGAGTCGCGGCCTGCCGCCGCGGTTGCGGTTGAAGTCGAGCAGCGTGACCTCTTCCATGGCCACCGCGGACGCGTAGCCGGGGCCCTCTTTGCGCAGCTGGTCGGCGATGAACAGCGTCGTGTCGCCGTAGTGGACGATCGAGCGCTCGATGTCGCGCACCACCCGGCGCGCGCGGCTGCCGATGTCCCGCTCGGTCAGTCCCTCTCGCTTGCCGGTGGCCGCGTAGTACTCGGCAACCACCGCCTCCAACCCGGAAGTCGAGAAGTCCGGGTTCGTGTGAACGAGCTTGAACTGGCCGAACTGCGGTTTGCCGAAGGCGCCGAAGCCCTGGTTCGAGCGCGTCAGCCGCAGGATCTGCTCGAAGCCGATCCGCTCGCGCGGCCATCCGAGGGCCCGCGCGAATGGCTCCCACATTGCGATCACCAGCGGGGTGCGCACGATCGACGGGTTGTCGTCCGGCGCCAGCGGCTGGTCGGCGTCGAAGTTCAGGAGCCGCCCCCACAGCGACGACGCCGGGGACCAGGCCACCGGCTCGAGGCGGCCGGCCGCGATCTGTGACTCGGCCGCGCCGCTCGACACCACGCTGCCCTCGACGAACACCCGCTTGCCGCCGGCTTCCCGTCGCTCGTCGTTGAAGCGCTGGATGAGCGGCTTCAGCAGCTTCTCCTTCTCGGGTGAGTAGGCGAAGGAGATCCGCAGCGCGCCGGCGGGAGCCGCCGACTCGCCGCCGCCCTCGCCGTCGCCGCCCGCCGAGACGAGCGCGACGACAGCGACGGCCGCCGCCGCGAGCAGGGCGATGAGTATCTCGCTTCGCTTCATGGTGTCGGGCCCGTCCGGGCCGTTATCGTGCCAGCCATGGCGCCATCAGGTCAGATCTCCCTCTCCCGCGGCGCCCCCTCGCTCGACATCATCGCCGTCGACGAGTTGAGCGCCGCTGCCCAGCGGGCCTTCGAGAACGACCCGGGCGGGACCTTCTCCTACGGCACATCGATGGGCTACAAGCCGCTCGTCGAGTGGATCGCCGCGCGCCAGCAGGTCGAGCCGGATCAGGTGATCGCCACCAACGGCTCGATGCAGGCCGACGCCTTCCTGTTCCAGCAGCTCGTGGAGTCAGATGACACCGTCGTGGTCGAGGCTCCCACCTACGACCGCACGCTTCAAATGCTCCAGAAGATGGGCGCGAACGTGCTGGCGATCCCGCTCGAGGACGACGGCATCGACGTCGAGGCGCTGGCCCGCGAGCTCGACGGCGGGGCGAGTCCCAGGCTCGCGCACATCATCCCCAACTTCCAGAACCCGGCCGGCTGCACGCTGTCGCTCGAGAAGCGCCGCCGCCTGCTGGAGCTGGCGAACGAGCACGACTTCCTGATCTTCGAGGACGACCCCTACGTGGAGCTGCGCTTCGAGGGCGACGACCAGCCCACCATGCTGTCGCTCGACGACTCCGAGCGTGTCGTATACGCGTCTTCGTTCTCGAAGACGGTCTGCCCGGGGATCCGGGTCGGCTACCTGGTGGGGCCGCCCGGCCTGATCGGCGACATTCGAAAGCTCGCCACCGGCACCTATATCTCGCCGAGCATGGTCTCGCAGTCGATCGTCGCCGAGTTCTGCCGCTCAGGGGCGCTCGACCGCTCGATCGCCACGGTCAAGGAGGCCCTGCGCGAGCGCCGGGACGCGACCTGCTCGACGCTCGAGCGGGAGCTGCCCGACGCCGAGTTCGTCAAGCCCGAGGGCGGCTACTTCCTCTGGGTCGACCTGCCCGACGGCAGCGACGTCGCGCGCCTCGAGGAGGCGGCCGGCGAGCGCGGCGTGGTGTTCGTGAAAGGGACGGACTTCCTGCTCGAGGGCGGTGAGAGCTCCCTGCGGCTCGCCTACTCGGCGGTGCCGCCGGATCAGATCGAGGAGGGGGTCACCCAGATCGCCGAGACCTGGCGCGAGCTGTCCGGCGTCGCTGCGTGACGCCACCCGACGAGCTCGTCCTCGCACGCCCCCGTGACCTGAGCGCCCTGGTTGGCGACTCGCTCAGGATGCTGCTGCGCCACTTCTGGACCTTCGTCGCGTTGTCTGCAGTGGTCGTCGTGCCCGTGCACCTGATCGTCTCGGGCATCGGCCTCGAGCAGCTGAGCGCGGACTACGACAGCTCGCCCACCGTAGAGGAGACGATCATCCCGACCGGCGTCAGCTTCCTCGTGATCGCCCCGCTCATCAACGCGATCTGCATCTACGCCCTGCACTCCGTGGCCGAAGGCGGCCAGCCACGGCCCGGGCGCTCGATCGTTGAGGGCTTCGAGGCCTTCAGGCCGATCTTCCTGGCGATCCTGCTGGCCGCCTTCGGAATCGCGGCCGGGCTGCTGTTCTTCATCCTGCCGGGGATATTCCTGGCGGTGCGGTGGTACTTCGTGCCCCAGGCCGTGGTCATCGAGGACGCCCGCGGCCCGGGTGCGCTCACGCGGAGCTGGCGCCTCACCGACGGCTTCTGGTGGCGCACCTTCGGGATCCTCGTAGTCGGCAACCTGATCGCGTTGCTGCCGGCGCTCGTCCTGTCGGCACCGCTCGCGGCCGTGGCGGAGTCGACCGACCGCGCCGTCTGGTCGCTGATCGGCTCGATGGCCACCGAGACCCTCACCGCGCCGTTCCTGGCGCTGCTCTCCACGCTCCTCTACTACGACCTTCGCGCCCGCCGCCGGCAGGTCGTCTAGTCCGGCGGCCGGGGACGCCGCCGTTCGGCGGCGACCCCGTCTTGCTTACTGCGAGCTATCTGCCATATCGCTCCCGGCCCAGCACCAGCTGGTCGGGCAGCGCGGTGCGGCGCGGAGGCGAGGGGTCGGCCACAACCGAGACGGTCTCCGCGACGCTGCGGCTGAGCGACACCCGCTTGCCGTCGGACTCCACCACCACCTCGTCGCCGGCGCTCGCCAGCTTGCCCTCCAGGCCGGGCTGAAGTCCCGCGTCCATCAGGTAATGCAGCAGGTCCTCGGCCTCGTTCTCGAAGCGGAGAATGCGCACGTCGGCGCCCTCCTCCACATCGGCGAGCGGCACGCCCTGCTCTCGCTCGCCCTCGAAGATGGGGTGACCGTGAGGACAGGTCTTGGCGTCCCCGATGGCCTTGAGCATCCGCTCCTCGACGACCGGAGACATCCAGTGCTCGAGGCGCTCCGCCTCCTCGTGCACCTGATCCCACGGGATGTCGAACACGTCGGTCAGGAAGCGCTCGATCAGGCGGTGGCGGCGAACGATCTGCGCCGCGTGCTCCTTGCCGGAGTCGCTGAACGCGAGCGACTTGTCGTCGGCGCGGGTGACGTAGCCGTCGGCCTCGAGCCGGCCGATCATCTCGTGCACGGTCGGCGCCGACACCTGCATGGCGCGGGCGATGTTGGCGCCGGTCATCGGCAGACCGGCCTCCTCCAGCCAGTACATCGTCTGGAGGTACTCCTCCTCGGCGACGGTTGCCTGCTCGTGGGACAAGGTGGTTCCATGCTAGAGGCTGGCCACTACGATCCCGATCGTGCGGCTGGCAGCGGCCATGGCGGCGCTCGCGGCAATTCTCGGGGCGCGAGCAGAGCCCGCCGAAGCGCTCTCCTGCGCCACCCCGCCCGGGGGCCCGCCGACCGAGCGCGAGCAGATCCAGGCGGCCGATGTGGTCGTCGAGGCCGTTGCCCTCTCTGGTCCGCGCACCGCCGGCTTGCTGCACTCCCCGGCCCGCATGGCCGTGCTGCGCTACTTGAAGGGACGGGGTCCTCGCGTGCTTCGGGCGCAGACTGGCATCGATCCCTCGCTGGGAGGCGACTACCTCGGAGTGAGCACGGGCGGGACGAATGCCGGCCCGGGCCAGCGCTGGCGGCTGTTCATCCACCTCCCGAGGGACCGGCGGCGAGTCCGCCGCGGTGAAGTCGTGGTCCCCAACCTGTGCGGAGGGACGCGGATGCTCCGCAACCCGTTCAGGGACATCCCGGGCATCGTCACTGCCCGCTCGGGAAGAGGAGCCGCCTGGAGGCTCGTCGCCCAGCGCGGGCCGCAGCGGGTCCGCTGCCTAACCGCGAGGAGGACCGACCGCAAGACCGGGCGCGGGGATACCCCGGCGAACCGGCGCGCCTGCGAGCGCATTGCGCCGCAGTCGCGCTCCGCCGTTCTTACCGTCGAGCACCACAGCGAGGGAAGTCCCACCGCCAGCACACTGGTCGCGGCATCGGGGCCGCGCCTGCGAATGATCGAGGTGCAGACACCCGAGGGCACGGTGGTCGAGCGCGCGCTGGGGAGGGGCCGCCTGGCGGCGGTCGCGCTCGACGGGTACCTGCCGGAGGCGTCGTTGCCGGTCACGCTTCGCCTCGCCGGTGGGCGGACGGTCCACTCGCAGGCCGACGCTGCCTTCAGGGTCCGGGCCGACGACCCCGAGGGCGATGCGCCCTGGACGGGGCGGACCCTTCGACAGCTCGGGCGGAGCTGCGCGGAGTTTCGCCAGTTGACGCCCCGCTTCGGCCGACCGCAGGACTGGCTCGGTGGCGGCGGCAGCTGCGGGACCGTCGCCCGCGACGGCATCTTCTTCGGCGTCATCCGCCCCAACCCGTTGGCACCGGATACGCGCACGACCCGCACGGTCCTCATCGGGGCGGCCGGCCCGTCGGTCGAGAGCGTGAGCGTGCGCTCGCCGAGCGGGGACCGGGGTCTTCCGCTGGCGCAGCGCGGCCGCGCCTTCCTCTCGGTGCACCCCGCGTCGGTCGACCACGCCGACCTGACGGTCGAGGTGCTCTACCGCAACGGCGGCCGGGCGACCTTCTCCGGGCGGCGGCGCGTACGGTAAGGGCCAAGTGGCCCTTCCCCTGTCTCCGCCCGTCAAGCCGCAGCTCGCGCGCTCCGCCAGAGAGCTTCCGGCCGGCGACGGCTGGTGCTACGAGCCCAAGTACGACGGCTTTCGCACGATCGTCTTCAAGGACGGCAAGGACGTGCAGCTCCAGAGCCGCAACGGCAGGCCCATGAACCGGTACTTCCCCGACGTGGTCGAGCAGGTGAAGGGCCTGTCGGCCCGCCAGCTCGTGATCGACGGCGAGATGATCGTGGTGGTCGACGGGGTCCAGGAGTTCGACCTCCTATCGCAGCGGATCCACCCCGCGGCCTCCCGCGTCGAGATGCTCGCGCGC
>DATACN010000400.1:0-2128 GCA_036258995.1 Thermoleophilaceae bacterium
CTGGCGGTCGGCCTCGTGCTCCTGGTGGGCTTCAGGATCACCCTGAACGCGGTCGACTCGCACGTGATGGACGTGGGCTCGGCGAGCGCGATCGGAGCGGATCGGATCGACCACGGCGAGGACCTCTACTCCGTCAGGCCGGGCGGCGACGACCACCTGGACACCTACGGCCCCGTCACCTACCTCGCCTATCTGCCGTTCGAGGCGATCTGGCCAGCGGACGGGGAAGGCGGCGCCACCCGTGCCGCGAAGGCGGCCGCCGTGACCTTCGACGTGCTCATCGTCGGAGCGCTGCTCCTTCTCGGAGCGCGTCTGCGCCGCGGGCGCGAGGGGCGGGCGCTCGGCCTGGCGCTGGCCTACGCCTGGGCCGCGTATCCGTTCTCGCTCTACGCGCTCCAGGCGAACACCAACGATGGGCTGGTGGCGCTGCTGCTGGTGCTCGCGCTGGTGGCAGTGTCCTCGCCGCTCGGGCGCGGCGCCCTGGTGGGCCTCGCCGGAGCCGCGAAGTTCGCGCCGCTGGTGCTCGCGCCGCTGCTCGCAACGGGGCGTGACGACGAGCCGAGGCGCCGTGCCTGGCCGCTGTTCGCCGCCGGGCTGGGCTCGGTGCTCGCGCTGTCCGTATTCGCGTACTTGCCCGACGGCGGGCTGCGGGAGTTCTACGACGCCACGATCGGTTATCAGCTCGGCCGCCAGTCGCCATTCTCCATCTGGGGCCTTCACCCCTCGCTCTCCTGGCTGCAAAGCTCGGTGAAGGTCGGGGGCGCGCTGCTCGCGGTGGTCGTCGCCTTCGTGCCCAGCCACAGGGACACCCGCCAGGTCGCCGCGCTCGCCGGCGCCGTGCTGATCGCCGCGCAGCTCGCGGTGGATCACTGGTTCTACTTCTACATCGTCTGGTTCGCCCCGCTCGCGCTGGCGGCGATGTTCGGGGCCTACCGCTTGGGCGCGACTACCTCGAGCGTGCCCAGCCGGCGGAGGGACGTGGTGCCGGCGGCAGCCAGCCAGACGCCTACGCTGGCGGGTTCCCCGGCCAGCACGTCGAAGCGCGCGGGGGTCAGCGGCTCCGCGTAGCTCGTGAGCCCCAGGCCGCGCAGCTCCACCTGCCCGGGCTCCTCGACCTCGACGCGGACCGTGGCCGACCGGCCGGTCTCCAGCCGGCGACGGACGGGCCGATCGGCGGCCGGGAAGCGGATTTCGACCGGCCCCGGGGCGCTGTCGGAAGCGTCCCTCGGTGCGGCCGTTGGCGTCCGCCCTCCAGGTCCTTCACCGCGCTCCCTGCGCTGTGGAGGCGTCTGCGAGATCGCCGTGGCCATCGCGGCCAGGCCCAGCACCAGCGCGAAAAGCAGCAGCGCGCGGCGAACGTGCACGGCAGTCCATGCTAGATGCAGGCTGGCTAGACGGATGAACGAGGTCCATTTGGGCGCCCAGTGCTAAAGGGCGCCGCTCGCGAAGTCGATCAAGGGAGCAGCCAGGGGCCACGGTGAAAAAGGCAAACCCGTCGTAAGGCGGGGACGCAAAGCTCCGGGACTCAGAGGATCGAGTCGGCCGAGCTACCACCGAGGAACTTGCTCCGAGGACGGCTCAAAGCCGCGGCAGCTGGCGAAGACCAGACACTAGTCACCTTCAAAGGAGGAGACACACATGCTGCGGAAGCTCCGCGAGCGTATTCAGTCCGAGGAGAAGGGTTTCACCCTGATCGAGCTCCTCGTTGTAATCCTGATCATCGGCATCCTCGCCGCCATCGCGCTGCCGGCTTTCCTGAGCCAGCGGTCGAAGGGCCAGGACGCCGACGCCAAGTCAAACGCGCGTAACATCGTCTCGCAGCTGGAGTCCTGTTACTCGCAGAACCAGACCTACACCGGCTGCGAGACGTCGCAGGACGTGACCGAGTCGGGCATCCGCCGCGGTAGCAGCGACGGCATGGTGCAGGTCGACGCCACGGACCTGGTCAGCGACGGGTACGAGGTCATCGGGCATTCCAGCTCGGGCAACGAGTTCACCATCACCAAGACTGGTGGGCAGGCCCCGACCCGGAGGTGCACGTCGACCGGCAAGGGCGGCTGTCCGTCCAACGGCAGCTGGTAAGGCTCTCCTAGAGAGCAAGGACGTATCGCGAAGGCGGGCCTCAGGG
>DATACN010000401.1:0-7158 GCA_036258995.1 Thermoleophilaceae bacterium
AGGCCGTTGCCGCGATGCGGCTGGGCCGACTCGACGAGCAGACGACGGCGAACGTAGGGCGAATCGAAGGCGGGACGGCGGCCAACGTCGTCGCCGAGCGCTGCTACGTGGAGCTCGAGGCCCGCAGCATCGACGAGACCAGGGCCGGCGAGGTGGTCGGCGAGCTCGCCGACGCGCTCTCCGAGGCCGCCGCCGACACCAACAGCGACGTCGAGACCTCGGTCGAGCGGATGTTCCGCGGCTACCGGCTCCAGCGGACCGCGCCGGTGGTCGAGGTCGCGGCGGCCGCGCTGCGCGAGAGGGGCATCGAGCCCGAGTACGTCACGACCGGCGGCGGCAGCGACGCCAATGCCTTCATCGCGGCGGGGCTGCCGGTGCTCAACGTGGCCAACGGCACCGAGCGTCCCCACCAGCCGGACGAGTCGGTCACCGTCGAGGCGCTCGAGACGATGCTCGACCTCACGCTCGGGATCGTCGCCGCCAGCGCCGGGTAGTAAAGCCGCCATGGCTTTCGAGCGCACCGGCCAGGAGAACATCCACGAGGGCAAGATCTTCACCGTCAAGAAGCTGGGGATCCGCTTCGACGACGGCGAGGAGACCGAGCGCGAGATAGTGGAGCATCCAGGGGCGGTGGGCGTCGTCGCCTTCGACGGCGAGCGCATCTTCATGGTCGCCCAGCCCCGAGAGGCCGTCGACGAGCAGGCGCTGCTCGAGCTCCCGGCGGGCAAGCTCGACGAGGAAGGGGAGGGGCCGGAGCAGACGGGCAAGCGCGAGCTCGCGGAGGAGATCGGCAAGGGCGCCAGGACGTGGAGGAAGCTCACGAGCTTCTACACATCGCCCGGCTTCGCCGCCGAGGAGTGCCATATCTACCTGGCGACCGACCTCTACGACGAGCAGGCCGAGACCGACGAGAACGAGCGCATCGAGATCGTCGAGGTGCCGCTCGAGCGCCTCGACCAGACGATCGAGGAGTGCCGCGACGCCAAGAGCCTGGTGGGCCTACTCTGGTTCAAGGCGTACCTGCAAGGCGGTTGACTACTCCAGGCGACGATCCCGGTCTTCCGATCAAGTTCGGGCCGTGCTCCAACGGGGAGTACGTACCGGCGCCGCTGACGCCCGTCGAGCGCGAGGCGATCCGCCGCGCCCGGCTGGACTGCCGGGACAACGCCAGGAGCCTGGGCATGTCGCGGCGGGACTTCCTGTTCACGGTCAGCGCGGCCGCCACGACCCTCCTCGCCCTTCAGGGCTGCCTCGGCGACTCCGGCGAGGAGCAGGGCGGCAGGTACACGGTTCCGAAGGAGGCCGGGCGGGACGCCGACGCCGCGCGCGAGGCGCTCGCCGGCGAGGAGTTCGTCTTCGACGTGCAGGGGCACCACCTGGAGTACGACCTCATGAAGTCGCCGCCCGGGGAGCCCTACTTCGGGCAGGTGTTCCCGCAGATGAACTGCGGCGAGGACGACCCGCGGGCCTGCTTCGCCCGCGAGGTCTTCCTGGAGGAGATCCTGCTCAAGAGCGACACGAACATGGTCACCCTGTCGGCGCTCCCGATCGCGCCGGAGGGCAGCCCTCTGTCGGCCGCGATCATGGACGAGACACGGGAGACCGCCAAGCTCGCCTGCGGCTGGGAGACCGTGCTGCTCCACGCGCAGGTCCTGCCGAACTACGGAGCGCTGCAGGCCAACCTCGACGGAATGGAGGAGAACGCGCGCCGCTACCCGATCAAGGCCTGGAAGGTCTTCACTCACTTCCCGGACGCGTTCGGCGATCCCGGCAACGCGTGGCGGCTCGACGACGCCGACCCCAGCCTGCGCCGGGTAGGGCATGCGTTCATCGACAAGGCCCGCGAGCTCGGCATCAAGACGATCTGCGCCCACAAGGGGTTCGGAGCCGGCAGCCCGCATGCCACTCCCGACGACGTCCCCGCTGCCGCGCGTGACTTCCCCGACGTGAACTTCATCGTCTACCACTCGGGCTTCGAGCGCACCGGGCCGCCGGAGGGTCCCTACACGCGCGCGACCGCGAACGTCGGCGTCAATCGCCTGATCACCTCCATGAAGCGCAACCGGGTGCGGCCGAACCAGAACGTCTACGCCGAGCTCGGCTCCACCTGGTGGACCGTCATGCGCGACCCGACCCAGGCGGCGCACCTGCTAGGCAAGCTGCTCAAGCACGTCGGCGAGGACAACGTGCTCTGGGGGACCGACTGCATCTTCTACGGCTCACCCCAGGACCAGATCCAGACGTTCCGCTCGTTCCAGATCAGCGACGAGCTGCAGGAGCGCTACGGCTATCCGAAGCTGACGAAGGAGATCAAGGCGAAGGTGCTCGGGTTGAACGGCGCCCGTGTCTACGGCGTCGAGCCGAAGACCGTGCCGTGCAAGTTCACGCGCCGCGAGCTGGAGCAGATCCGCCGGGAGATCAAGGGCCGCCACGCCACCCACGGCCCCCGTAACGCCCGCGAGGTCGCCGAGCTGCGCGAGCACCACCAGGGCTGGCCGGGCTAGGCGGCTGACGGGCGCCTTGCAGCGTCAAGGGATGGGCCGCCGGCGGGCGAACCGGTGGGGATGGCGAGCGTCGCCCCTTCGATTCAGTCGCGGCCTTACGAGCACCTCGTGCTCGACTTCCTCGCCTACCTGGAGTTCGAGCGCGGGCTGTCGCGCAACACGCTCGAGGCCTATCGCGGCGACCTGCTCCAGTTCGGCCGCTTCCTCGATGAGCGCGGGCTGTCGGCGGTCGACCTCGGGCCCCGCGACGTTTCGGACTTCCTCGCCAACCTGGCCGGCGGGAACGGCAGCGGCAAGCCCGCATCGCCGGCCACCGTGCACCGCAAGGCGGCCTGCCTGCGCTCGTTCTTCCGCCACCTACGGCGCGAGGGCGTGCGCGACTCGGATCCAACGGCCAGCCTGAGCCCGCCGCGGCGAGGGCGCAAGCTGCCGCAGGTGCTGACCCGGGGAGAGGTCGAGCTGCTGCTCGCCCAGCCGAAGGGCACCGAGCCTGCCGCGCTGCGCGACCGTGCCCTGCTCGAGCTGATGTACGCATGCGGGCTGCGGGCCTCCGAGGCGATCGGGCTCGAGGTCGGAGACCTGGACCTCGAGGACAAGGTGCTGAGGGCGCGCGGCAAGGGCTCCAAGGAGCGCATCGTGCCGATCGGCGGCACCGCGGCGGGGGCCGTGCGCATCTACCTGGAACGCGGCCGTCCCGCGCTCGTCAAGGGGGCGGCGGAGCCGCACCTGTTCGTCAACTTCCGCGGCGGCCCGCTGACGCGTCAGGGTCTCTACAAGATCGTGCGCCGCCACGCCCGCACGGCGGGACTCGAGGACCGCCTGAGCCCTCATACGCTGCGCCACACCTTCGCCACCCACCTGCTGGCCGGCGGCTGTGACCTGCGCTCGGTGCAGGAGATGCTCGGCCACGCCGACGTCGCGACAACGCAGCTCTACACCCACCTCTCGAGCCAGCGCCTGAAGGACGTCTACTTCAGGGCCCACCCTCGGGCGACGCTCGGCTGAGCCACGCCGCCACCCGTGGGTGGTGGGGCTCCCACGCCCTCCAGACGTCGCCGGCCCACTCTGCCGGCGTAGCCTCGTCTCTGAGCACGTCGACCACGGTCAAGGCGCCGTTCGGGCGCGGGGGATCGAGCCACTCGAAGCCCGGGTCGGTTGCCACGAGGCGCCGGATTGCCCGCATCACCTCGGTCGGCGACGCGCGGCGCTCGACGCTGAGCAGAAGCGCGACCAGGTGTACGCCCACAGACTGGACCGCGCGGGGCTCGGGTCGTCCCGGGTGCTGCACCGCGTAGGCATCGACGGTCAGGCGATGCTCTACCTGCGAGTAGTCCTGGTACTGGCGGGCGAGCAGCTCGCTGTACAGCGCCCAGCACGCCGGGGAGGCGCCGATGTAGTCGTGCACCGGCCCGCTACGCTCGGGCAGCTCGAGACCGCAGCCGGGGCAGGCGCTCGCAGTGGCCATGACCTGCTAAATGCTGATGGGTGCCGGAGCTGCCCGAGGTCGAGACCATTCGCCGCCAGCTCGCGCCCCATCTCGAGGGGCGGCGGCTCGAGGCGCTCGAGGTCGTCGACCCCCGCTGGTGCGAGCCGGCCGAGCCTTCCGCGCTCGAGGATGCGGCGAGCGGCCGCCGGATCGAACGCATCTGGAGGCGCGGGAAGTACCTGGTCGTCGAGCTCGACGGCGACGTGCACCTGGTCATGCATCTCCGGATGACCGGCAACCTGCTGCTGTCGGGCGACGGAGCGGACCGGCCATACCTGAGGGCGCGGCTGCGACTCGACTCCGGCGACAGCGTGCTCTTCGTGGACGTCCGCCGTTTCGGCACGGGCGTGGTGCTGCTCGGGTCCGACGCGCGTGACGCCTACTTCGACGCGCGCCTGGGCGTCGAGCCGCTGTCGCCCGGCTTCACCGCCGAAGCGCTCCGTGCCCAGGCGCTCGGCCGCAGGCAGCCGGTCAAGGCGTTCCTGCTCACCCAGGAGCGGCTGGCCGGGGTGGGCAACATCTACGCCGACGAGGCGCTGTTCCGAGCCCGGATTCACCCGCTGCGGCCCGTAGGCACGCTCCGCCGGCCGCAGATCGAGGCGCTGCGCGAAGCGGTGGTCGAGGCGCTCGAGGCCGGCATCGACGCCAAGGGCGCCACGATCGACGACTTTCGCAACGCCGACGGGGCGGAGGGCCGCTTTCAGGACCAGTTCCTCGTCTATGGCCGGGCCGACGAGCCGTGCGTTCGTTGCGGCGGCCCCATTCGAAAGCTGCGCGCCGCCGGCCGGGGGACATACGTCTGCGAGCGGTGTCAGCGAAAGCCCCGCTCAGGGACTTGATTCCCCTGCACGGCCGCGGTTACGCTCGCCTCGGCCCATGACTCGCAGGTTGCTTCTCGGAAGTCTCCTGGCGCTCGCCGCGCTCGCGCTCATGCCCCCCGGCGCGTCAGCCGTCCTAAGTGCACAGGGCAACCTCGAGGTCGTCTCCGGCCAGACGAACACCTACGACCTCGCCGTCCGGAACACCGGCGACGAGACGATCAACTGCATGCGTTTCACCGCACCCAACAACGTCACGATCACTTCGGTCGATGGGGCGAACCAGGAGGCTCCCAACCGCTTCGCGGCCGGCCTGGCGGAGAACATCGTGCCGGGCGAGACGCGCCGGTATCGCTTCAGGACCCAGTCGCCCTATCCGGAGAACGGCGGGGGGACCCTCTCGGTCTCGTCAGACTGCAACACGGACGCCACGAGCCAGGTGACCGGTCCACCGGCCACGGGAACGCAGCCGCCGCCACCCCCGCCGAACCCGCCATGCCTGTGCGAGGGGCTGTCCGCCAGGCTCCTCGACCCGACCATCCGGGCCCTGCACGGCCGGTTCCTTGGCTTCAGGATCAGGTGGGCGATGAGGTGCAGCGCCGGCGCGCCGAACAGGTGCCGGGGCAGGATCCGCGTGTTCACGAATCCAGGTGACATCACCATCACCCGGCCGCGCAGCCGGCGCGTCCGCTGCGTCGGTCGGCGCTGCCCCGGGAGGACGAGGGGATTCAGCCAGCTCAGGATGATCCTGTCGAAGCGCCTGCGGCCGCTGGCGACGGCGCCCGTCAGCAGGCGCCGCCGGCACACCGATCCCTACCCGGCGATCAACATCCAGCTGCGCTTCGCGTGCATCGACGCGAACGGCAACGAGCGCCGGCTCCCTCCGAAGCTGTTCAACATCCAGTTCGACCGCTACGGGCAGGTCAACAGGCGCAAGAGCGACCTCAACGGCAATGGCGTCGCGGACGGCCCGAACCGGCGCCGCCCCCGCTAGGCCGCCAGCAGCTCGCTCAGAACGCCCTCGCGGTCGGCCTCGAGCAGCTCCCGGAAGCCGCCGATCGCGCGCTGCCCGACCACGATTTGCGGAAAGGTCATCTGGCCGGTCAGCGCGACCAGGTCGGCGCGGCCGACCGGGTCCTTTGACGGGTTGACCTCGGTGTAGTCGATCCCGCGGGCCTCCAGCAGGGTCTTCGCCTGGCGGCAGAACCCGCACGGATCGGTGGTGTAGAGCGTCACTCCGTTCTCCCCGGCCATCGGTTCCGAGTCTAGGTATTGCCCGGAAACGGGTAGCAACTAAGCCGGGATGGTGGCCGTGGTGGCGATGCTGCTCGTGCTCGTGCTCGCTGTGCCTGCGCAGGCGCAGTCGCTGCCGAGCGTGGCCTCGGGCCATCGCCCCGGCCCGGACATCCTCTACGCGCCACCGGCAGCGGCGCCGCAGCTCGAGAACACCGGGCCCTGGACGGCCCAGCCGATACTGGTCTCCGGCACCTCGGCCTACCGCGACGGCGAGTTCCTCTACCAGGACTTCCTCTACGACGACCACGGGGCGCAGGGAGTCCGAGACCCGGAGGACCCGTTCTCCCTCGAGGACTTCGCCTTCTCGCCCAAGCATGGAACGCTCACCTACCCGACCCACGAGGCGTACGCCAACAACGCGGCCGACTTCGTCGAGCTCCGCGTCAAGCCGCTCGCGGACGCGACCGGCTTCAGGGTCACCTTCAACACGCTCATCGAGCCGGAGCGAACGGCCTTCACGATCGCGCTCGGATCGTCTGACAGCCCCGTCGATTGGCCCCACGGAGCCGGGGTGAGCTCTCCCGCGGATCTCTTCCTGACGGTTCACGGCGATACCGCAGAGCTCATCGACGCGCAGAGCGGCGCAGCGCCCGACGCGCCCGCGCCCACCGCGTCCGTGGATGTGACCCGCCGGCAGGTGGACGTGCGCGTACCGCACGAGGCCTGGGATCCTGGGACCGGGAGCGTCCGGATCGCCGCGGGGGCCGGACTGTGGGACACGGAGGAGGGCGGCTACCTGACGCCGCAGGCTGCCGCGTCGGAGGACAGGCCGGGCGGTGCGGCGGCCGGTGACCCGCCGCCCGCGCTGTTCAACATGGCCTTCCGCTTCGACGAGCCGATGCCGGAGACCGCGAATCCCGCCACCAACACGATCGCCGAGGGGTCGGTCCTGGCCGGCGCCGACGGCGCCTTTTGGCGCGAGCGGGCCCAGGCCGACGCGCTTCAGGAGGGCGACGTGAGCGACTTCTTCGCAGAGGTCGACTTCGGCATGCTCGAGGCCGGGACGCGCGACGATTCGGGCATCCCGGCGACGGGTGCGATGAACCGCATTCTC
>DATACN010000402.1:0-12251 GCA_036258995.1 Thermoleophilaceae bacterium
CCCCCGAGCACCGGCCGCGCGCCGTGATACAGCCGGCAGGCCTCGGCAGTCGCCAGCGCGCCGACGACGTCGCCGCCGCCGCCGATCCCGAGGATGAGCGGACGCCTCGCTCCCGAGAGCAAGGCGTCCGCGTCCGTCATCGGGCTGCTACCTGACGAGTCCCGACTCCCTCAGATACTCGCCGGCCACCTGCTCCGGCGTCTTCTTGTCGAGGTCCACCCGGGCGTTCAGCTCCTGCATCACCTCGGCGGTCAGGCCCTCCTGGACCTGCTCGACGACGTCCTGCATGTTCTGGCCCGTCTCGCCCTGGGCGATCTGGTTGCGCACCAGCAGGGTCGAGTTGTAGGGCGGGAACATGTTCTTGTCGTCCTCCAGCAGCACGAACCCCTCGCGCTTGATCTGGGGATCCGTGGTGAAGACGATCGACGCGTCCGCCTGCCCCTTCGTCAGCACCTCGTGGCGAAGTGCGATGTCGACCGGCCTGAACCGCTGGAAGTCGAGGTCGTAGACCTGCTGCAGACCCAGCAGGCAGTCCGTGCGCTGACGGCACTCGGGTGACCCGTAAAGGGTGAACTCCTGGTCGACCTGCGACAGGTCGGAGATCGTCTGGAGGTCGTTCTGCTGCGCCGTCTCGCGGGTCACGCCCACCTCGTTGGAGCTCGTGAACGGCGTCGGGGGCAGCGCCGTGACGTTGCGCTCCTCCATGTTCGTGCGGACCTGCTCGAAGGCCTCCTGCGGGTCCTTCGGGATCCTGTCCGCCCTGACCCCGAAGAACGACAGCAGCGCCGTCCCGGTGTACTCGGGATAGGCGTCGATCTCGCCGCCGCGGAGTGCCGCGAAGGCGGTCTTCTCGTCGCCGAGGTTGAGCTGCTTCTCGACGGTGAAGCCGGCCGCCTCGAGGCCCTGGGCGAAGACCTCCCCGAGCACCTTCTGCTCGGTGAAGTTCTTCGAGCCCACCGTGATGGTGGTCCCCTGGTTGTCGGGATTCGACTCGATCGCTGCCTGCTGCTCGCCGGACGTCTGCGTGCCGCCGCCCTCCTCCTCGTCATCGCCGCAGGCGGCCATGGCGAAGGCGGAGACCAGCAAGCAGAGCACTGCGAGCAGGCCAGTCAGCCTGTGGATCTTCATGTCGTTGCTTCCCTCCTGGTGAGAAACGGGATTCGTCGCCGTGACTGCTGGTCGGATTCGAGCTTGAGTCCCTTCGGCGTCACGGCGCGCTGGGCAGCGCCGAGGGACAGCTCCGTGAAGACCGCCAAAGCGGCCACGACGATCGACGCGGCCAGGCGGCCGGTCTCGCCGTAGGTGTTGACGTTGATGATCGGGTCGCCGAGGCTGTCGACCCCCGCCAGCGGGGCGATGGTCGCGGTTGCCAGCACGTTGACCATCGACGTGCGGACCCCTCCGAAGACGAGCGGCAGGGCGAGCGGCAGCTCGACGCGCCGCACGATCTCCGTCTCGGTCATGCCCATGCCGCGGGACGCGTCGACCGTGTCGTTGTCGACCTGGCTAACGCCCACGTAGGCGTTGGTGAGGATCGGCGGGATCGCGAGCAGCACCAGCGCCAGGGTCACGTTCGTGAAGCCCACGCCCAGGTAGGCGACGAAGAACGCGATCAGCGCCAGGCTCGGCACCGCGCGTCCCACGTTCGACGCGCTGACGGCGAAGAACTCGCCCTTGCGGATGTGGCCGAGCCACAGGCCAACCGGCACGGCGACCGCGCAGGCGATCGCCATCGCGACGAGCGAGAGCTTCATGTGCTCCCAGGTCAGCTCGAGGAACTGCAAGCCGCCCACGTCGTTGCCCTCGCGGGTCGTCGTGCCCTCGACGATGAACTCGATCGCGTCGCCGAACTCCCCGAGGAATGCCAGCGTCGTGCTCACGCCCGCGCCCTCGCCCATGGGGTGACCGCGCGCTGCGCCAGCAGGATGAGCGCGTCGAGCGCCGCTGCCAGCAGCACGGCCAAGCCGCCGGCCGTGACCACGTTCGACTTGAAGGTGATGTCGGCGAAGATCTGCTCGCCGAGTCCTCCGGCGCCGGCGAAGAAGGCGAGGGTGGCCAGGCCGACCGTCGTGGTGGCGGCGATCCGCAGACCGGCCAGGATCTCCGGCACCGCCAGCGGCAGCTCGACCCGCCACAGCAGCTGGCGGCGGGTCAGGCCCATGCCGCGCCCCGCGTCCTTGGCCTCCGTGGGCACGCCGTCGAGCCCGGCCATCACGTTGCGGAAGATGATCAGCAGCGTGTAGGCCACCAGGGCGATGAGGGCCGTCGTATTGCCGCGGCCGGTGAGCGGAAGAAGCAGGAAGAACACGGCGATGCTCGGCAGCGTGTAGAGGATCCCGGTGACCTGGGTGATCGGACCGACCAGCCAGCGGCGCCGGTGGGCCAGCAGCGCGAGACCGAAGGAGATGCCGAAGCCGATCGCCAGCGACACGACCGTCAGGAAGACGTGCTGGAGCAGCGGGTCGACGTAGCGGTCGAAGTTGTCGGCGATCCAGCTCGGGCAGAAGCCGTTGTCGGCCACGCAGCTCGCCTCTCCGGTCGAGCGGTCGCGCAGCTGCACCTGGCCGAGTAGAGCGGTCATGCCGGGCTCGGTTCCCCTTCGGTCTCCGCCTTCAGCGAGTCGCCGATGAGCTCGACCGAGAGCACGCCCGCGACGACGCCGTGCTCGTCGACCACGGGGCCGTACTGCGTGTCGTGCTGGAGCAGGTCGCTCAGCGCATCGCGCAGCACGTCGTCGAGCTCCACAACGGGCTCGGCCGTGGACCGCGGATCGGCCTGCACGCGTTCAGCCGCCAGCGCCTGCTCCGAGAGCCAGCCGAGCGGCCTGCCGTCGCCGTTGACGAGGAGCGGATAGGGAACCTCGCAGCTCGCCACCTTCGCCCGCGCCTCCGCCGCCGACTCGCCCTCCCGGACGAGCGGAGCCTCCCAGAGGTCGACCTCGCGCACGCGCTGCAGGGCGAGCCGCTTGAGCGCCCGGTCGGCGCCGACGAAGTCCTCCACGAACTTCCCCTGCGGGTGCAGGAGGAGCTCGGCCGGAGGCGCGTACTGGGCGAGCTTGCCGCCCTTCTGCATCACGGCGATGCGGTCGCCCATCTTGATCGCTTCGTCGATGTCGTGCGTGACGAAGACCACGGTCTTGTGGATCTCGCGCTGGAGGCGCAGGAACTCGTTCTGGAGGCGCTCTCGGTTGATCGGATCGATGGCGCCGAAGGGCTCGTCCATGAGCATCAGCGGCGGGTCGACCGCGAGCGCCCGCGCCACCCCGACGCGCTGGCGCTGGCCGCCCGAGAGCTGCGCCGGATAGCGGTCGCGGGTGTCGGCGGGGTCGAGCGACACGAGGTCGAGCAGCTCGTCGACCCGCTCGCGGATGCGCTGCTTGTCCCAGCCCAGCAGGCGGGGGACCGTGGCGATGTTGCCGGCCACGGTCAGGTGGGGGAACAGCCCGATCTGCTGGATCGCGTAGCCGATCTCCCGCCGCAGCCGCGCCGGATCCCGCTCCTTCACACTGCGGCCGTCGAGCAGGATGTCGCCCTCGCTGATGTCGATCATGCGGTTGACCATCCGCATGGCTGTGGTCTTGCCGCAGCCGGAGGGCCCGACCAGCACGCAGATCTCGCCGGCCGGCACCTCCAGCGAGAGGTTCTCCACCGCCGCCTCGGCCTGGCCGGGGTAGCGCTTGGTGGCACCGCGGAACTCGAGCGTCGCCGCCTCTGGGCGCGCTGACGGCCCCTCGACCTGGGCGGTGTCTGGAGAGTTCAAGAGGTTGGCCCCTGGGGGGGCCGAAGCCTACTTGTCCTGCGGTTTCGGCCGACCGGAGGCGAGCCGCGCCAGCTCGCGGCGCAGCTCGTCGCGCAGGCGGTCGATCTCCTCGACGTCGATCTCGGGGTCGGACTCGGCCGACTCGACCAGGGCTGCTGCGAGCGTCTCGTTGGCGGCCCGCAGCTCCTGCTCGGCCGCCTCCCTGTCCCCGGCGCCGCGAAGCTCGAGGGCGCGCTGCCGTGCGAGGTCCGCGAGCGGGGCGATCCGCTCGCGATCGGCCAGCGGGAGCAGCCGCCAGCGCGAATGCAGCGAGCGGGCCACCCTCACGCCGATTGTCGCGGCGGCCGCTCCGGCCCCGGCGCTTCCAAGGACGAGCTTGGCGGAGGACATGACACCGCAATCGTGGCGGCCGGCCCCGACGGAATCACTTCGGCGTGACCTGCGCCGGCAGGTCGACCTGCCCCTTCCGCTCTAGGCTGGTCCCGAGTTGACTCTAGAGCGGCTACCCGGGTGGGCCCGGGACATGCTGGAGGCCGGGCGCGTGGGGCATCTGGCGCTCGTGGACGACGAAGACAGGCCGCGCGTCCTGCCGGTCACATACGCCGTTGCCGAGGGGGCGGTCTGGAGCGCGATCGACGACAAGCCGAAGCGCGCCGGTGAGCCCGCGCGGGTCCGCTACCTGCGCCGCCGGCCCGCGGCCGGCCTGTGCGTCGACGTCTACGACGACGACTGGAGCCGGCTGGCGTGGGTGCAGCTCGTGGGGCAGGTCTCGGTGCTTGGGCTCGGTGAGGGGGCCGCCGGCCTCGCTGCTCTGACCGAGAAGTACGCGCCCTACCGGGAGCGGCGGCCGCCCGGGCCGCTGCTGCGGCTCGGGGTCGACCGTGCCGTGTGCTGGAAGGCCTGAGCGGTGCGGGCGATGGTGCTGGAGCAGCCGGGGGCGCCGCTACGCGAGCGCGAGCTGCCCGCTCCCGAGCCGGGGGCTGGGCAGGTGCTGATCGAGGTCGCCGCCTGCGGGGTCTGCCGCACGGACCTGCACGTCGCCGACGGCGAGCTCGCCGAGCCGAAGCTGCCGCTCGTGCTCGGACACCAGATCGTCGGGCGCGTGGCATCGGGGGGCGAGCGCTTCCCCCTGGGGCAGCGGGTGGGCGTTCCCTGGCTCGGTTGGACCTGCGGCGACTGCCGCTACTGCCTGAGCGGCCGCGAGAACCTCTGCGACCGCGCCCGCTTCACGGGCTACACGCTCGACGGCGGATACGTGGAGCTGTGCGCGGCCGACGAGCGCTTCTGCTTTCCGCTGCCGAACGGGCTGGCGGACGACCAGGCCGCCCCCCTGCTCTGCGCGGGGCTGATCGGTTACCGCTCGCTGCGCATGGCCGGCGACGGCGAGCGGTTGGGCCTCTACGGGTTCGGGGCCGCGGCGCACATCGTCTGCCAGGTGGCCCGGCACCAGGGGAGGCGGGTGTTCGCCTTCACGCGCGCGGAGGACCAGGAGGCCCAGGACCTGGCGCTCGAGCTGGGCGCCGAGTGGGCCGGCGACGCTCTCGGCCCGGCTCCGGAGGAGCTCGACGCTGCGATCGTGTTCGCCACCGTGGGCGAGCTTGTGCCTGCCGCCCTCCGGGCCGTGGCGAAGGGAGGCACGGTCGTCTGCGGCGGGATCCACATGAGCGACATCCCGGCGCTGCCCTACGAGCTGCTGTGGGGCGAGCGGGTGCTGCGGTCGGTGGCGAACCTGACCCGGGCCGACGGCGAGGAGTTCCTGGCGCTGGCGCCGCGGGTGCCCGTCCGGACCCGGGTCGAGACGTTTGAGTTGTCTCAGGCGAACGAGGCGCTCGAACGCCTACGGCAGGGCAAGGTGAGGGGGGCTGCGGTGCTCGCCGGCGGTTAGGCCGCCAGGCGGAGATGCCGGCGCTTGCCGGAGCGCTTCCCCTTACCCGGCCCCTTACGGTCGCGCGCCCTGAAGCTCTCGAGCGCCGCGGCGATGGCGCGGTAGCCGTCGGGGTGCACCGCCATGCCGATGTGGCTGGCGCGGATCTCGACGTGCTCTGCGCAGGGGTCGAGGCAGGCGCGCCAGTCGACGATGCCGTCGCTTCGCGAGTAGACCGAGACGAAGCCGACGCCGCGGGGCAGCGGCCCGTCGAGGAGCTGCCAGAACTCCTCGCAGCAGTCGCCGCTGATGCATGAGCGGCTGAAGAACCGCGGGACGCGAAGCGTGCCGAGCGCCCCGACCGCCCAAATGGCGCTGCGGGTGAACACGTTCACGCTGAGTGCGTCGCAAGTGGGCGACCCGAGTGTGACGATGCCCGCCACCAGGTCGGGCCGGCGGGCCGCCAGCACCTTCGCGAGGCTCCCGCCTCGGCTCTGGCCGATGATCGCCGCCCGGCTTCCCTGGCGCTTGACGAGCGCTTCGAGCCGCTCCTCCAGCCGGTCGACGGCCTTGCCCGAGCAGCCCACGTTCAGCCGCATCCCCGCCCGGGAGGTGTGATGCCCGGTGCGCCGCAGCCAGCGGGTCATCAGGGCCAGCGACTCGTCACCGGCCAGGAACCCCGGCACCAGAAGGACAGGCTGACCGCGGCCGTCGGCGACGCCGTCCCCCTTGAACACCGGATCCCGCAGCAGGGCCGCGGTCTCCAGTCCGATCCGAGCTTCCCGCCAGATCAAGGCGCGGGCACCCTACCGGACGCCGCGGCCGTAAAGACTCACTTCACACCGAATAGATTCCGCTCCGTGCGGGCGGCAATCATCGAGGACGGGCAGCTGAACGTGGGGGAGCGGCCCGATCCCGAGCCCGGCTCCGGCGAGCTGCTGGTGCGCGTGCGAGCGGCCGGGCTGAACGGGGCCGACATGCTCCAGCGCAAGGGCGCCTACCCCGCTCCGCCCGGTTCGCCGGCCGACATCCCCGGCCTCGAGCTGGCGGGAGAGGTGGCCGCTCGGGGTCCTGGCGCCGAGCGCTTCGAGGAGGGTGAGCGCGTGATGGCGATCGTGGGCGGCGGCGGCCAGGCCGAGCTGGCGCTGGTGCACGAGCGGGCGGCCATGCCCGTGCCCGAGGGACTCGACTGGCCCAAGGCGGGGGGCCTGCCGGAGGTCTTCGTGACCGCGCACGACGCCCTCTTCAGCCAGGCGGAGCTTCGCCCCGGCGAGCGCTTGCTGGTGCACGGGGGGGCCGGCGGGGTCGGCACGGCCGCCGTCCAGCTCGGCGGCGCCGCCGGCGCACGGGTGACGGCCACCGTGCGAAACGAGGAGCTCCGGGACGAGGTCGGGCGTCTCGGGGCGAACGCGATCGATCCGGATGGATTCGAGGAGGAGGGACCCTTCGACGTGGTGCTGGAGCTGGTCGGCGCGCCCAACCTCGAGGGCAACTTGAAGTCGCTGGCCACAGGAGGGCGCATCGTCGTGATCGGAGTCGGCGCCGGGGCGAAGTCAGAGATCAACCTCGTCGCCCTGATGGGCAAGCGCGGCACGCTTCGCGGCTCGACCCTCCGGGCCCGCCCGCTCGAGGAGAAGGCCCGGGCGATGCGGCTGGTCGAGCACGAGGTGCTTCCGCTGTTCGAGGACGGCCGGCTGCACGTGCCGGTGGCCGCCACCTTCCCGCTCGACGAGGTGGAGCAGGCCTACGAGCGCTTCGAGTCCGGCGGCAAGCTGGGCAAGATCGTCCTGCTGACGGACTAGGCGCGCAGCCCCTCGAGCAGCTCCAGCAGCGGTTGCTCGATCTCCTCGCGGGCAGCTTTCGGGTCGGGTGCGTTGGCGATCAGCATCGCGGCCTCGACCAGGGAGGCGAGCAGCAGGTGGGCGAGAGGCCGGATCTCCCGGCGGCGGACGATCCCGGCCTCCATGGCGTTGTCGAGGCCCGCGGTGATCAGTCCCAGGCCGAAGCGCTCGTCGATCTCCCGCCACTCCGCCCAGCCGAGCACCGAGGGGGCGTCGAGCAGGTTGATCTGGATCACCGCCGGGTCCGTGCAGGCGTCGAGGAAGGCGCGCAGCCCGGTGACCAGCAGGTCCCAGGGGTCGTTCGCCTCGCCCATCCGCTCGCCGATCGCCTCCATCAGCTCCCGCTCCATCTCGACGTGGAGGGCGCGGAAGAGATCCCGCTTGTCGCGGAAGTGGTGGTAGAGCGCGCCGCGCGTCACCCCGGCGCGCGCGACGACCTGCTCGGTTCCGACGGCTCCGTAGCCGCGCTCGGCGAACAGCTCGCGCGCGGCCCGAAGCAAGGCGCCGCGAGTCGCCTGCGCGCGCTCGTCCCGACCTGACATACACGCTGTATGTTACGCTCCCGAGGTTCGGATACAGGCTGTATGTGAAGGAGGCCAGATGAGCAGGGAGTGGCGGTCGCCGGACCTCGGGCCGGCAAGGACGCTGGACCTCGGCGGAACCAGGCTGCGGGTGCACGAGGTCGGCCAGGGGCCGCCGATCGCGTTCGTCCACGGGGTGATCGTCAACGCGAACCTGTGGCGCAAGGTCATCGCGCGGCTGTCCGACCGCTTCCGCTGCATCGCGCTCGACATGCCCTTCGGCTCGCACGTCGAGCCCGTGCCCGGCGCCGACCTGAGCCCCCCGACCGTGGCCAACATGATCGCCGACGCCTTCGAGCAGCTCGGGCTGGAGGACGTGACCCTGGTCGGCAACGACACGGGCGGCGCCATGTGCCAGCTCGCGGCCGTGAACCGTCCCGAGCGGCTGGGCCGCCTGGTGCTGACGAGCTGCGACTCCTTCGAGCGCTTCCCGCCGCCGCCGTTCGGGTTCTTCAAGCCGCTCGGCAAGGTCACGCCTGCGATCCCGCTGCTGTTCGCCCCGCTGCGGGTTCGGGCGGCGCGGAGGCTCCCCATTGCCTACGGCTGGGTGACCAAGGAGCGGATCGAGCCGCGCGAGGCTGAGGACTCCTACGTGCTGCCCCTGCTCGAGGACGCACGGATCCGCGAGGACCTGCGCCGCCTGATTCCGGGCCTCGACAAGCGCTACACGCTCGAGGTCGCCGAGCGGCTGCCGTCGTTCGACAAGCCGGTGCTGCTCGCCTGGTCCGCGGAGGACAAGCTGTTCCCCCGCTCGGACGCCGAACGGCTCGCCGAGACCTTCCCGAACGCGCGGCTCGAGTGGGTCGAGGGGGCGCGCACCTTCTCCGCCGAGGACCAGCCGGAGCGGGTGGCGGAGTTGATCGCGAGCTTCGTAGGTGCTCAGGAACCTTCAAGCATTTCGGCCTGAGTGCCGATGCTGGGGGTGTGAGCGAAGCCCCCGCGCCCAATCACGCCGTCGTCCCGGCGGAGTCCGGCGAGCTGAACGTGGTGATCGTCGACGACCACGTGGCGCTGCGGCGCGGGATGGAGCTGCTGCTGCGGAACGCGGGCTGCCACGTGATCGGGACCGCCGACGACGCCGAGGAGGCCGAGGCCGTGATCCACCAGCGCCGGCCCGACGTGACCCTGGTCGATCTTGCGCTGCCCGGCGAGAACGGCGCCGCCCTCACCAGGCGACTGCTCGCGCATGACCCCGAGCTGAAGATCATCCTCTACACGGGCTCGGCCGACGAGGACCAGCTGCTCGACGGCCTCGACGCCGGTGCCGCCGGCTTCGCTCTCAAGAGCGGCGCGCCGGAGGAGCTGCGGGACGCGATTCGCACCGTCGCCGGCGGCGGCGAGTACCTCGACCCGCGCCTGACATCGTTCCTCTCCCGCGGAAACGGCCAGCGCCGCTTCCTGCTCTCCCCGCGCGAGCGCGAGATCCTGGGGCTGCTGGCGAAGGGCCTCAGCGGCGAGGACGCCGCGCAGGAGCTGCACCTGTCACCCGAGACCGTGCGCACCCATGTGCGCAACGCGATGAGCAAGCTCGGCGCCTCGACGCGCGTGCACGCAGTCGCCCTCGCCCTCCAGCGGGGCGAGATCAGCTCCAGCTAGCCGCCGCAGCGGCCCCGCTCGGCGCCTAGTTCAGGCGCTCCACGATCATCGCCTCGCCCTGGCCGCCGGCCACGCACATGGTCTCGAGGCCGATCGTCTTGTCGTCGGTCTCGAGCCCGTTCAGCAGCGTGGTCATGATGCGCGCGCCGGTCATGCCGAAGGGATGGCCGAGGGCAATCGCGCCGCCGTGGGGGTTCATCTTCTCGAGCGGGATGTTGCACTCGTCCATGATCGGGATCACCTGGGCGGCGAAGGCCTCGTTCAGCTCGACGGTGTCCACGTCGTCGATCGTCATCCCGGCCCGCTCGAGCACCTTCTTGATAGCGCCGATCGGGGCGACGCCCATGATCTCCGGCTCGAGCGCCGCCGTGGCGGCGGTGATGATCCGTGCGCGCGGCTCGACGCCGAGCTCCTTCGCCTTCTCCCCGGACATCACGAGCACGGCGGCGGCGCCGTCGTTGAGCGGGCAGGAGTTGCCGGCCGTGACCTTGCCGCCCTCGCGGAAGGCGGGCTGGAGCTGGGCGAGCTTCTCGAGGGTGGAGTCCGCGCGCGGTCCGTCGTCCTTCGCCACCTCGTTGCCCTCATGGTCTGAGACCGGCACGATCTCGCGGTCGAAGTACCCCTCCTCCTGTGACTTCACGGCCAGCTCCTGGGAGCGCTGCGCGTACTTGTCCATGTCCGAGCGGCTGACCTCGTACTTCTCGGCCACGTTCTCGGCGGTCTCGCCCATCGTGATGTAGGCGTTGGGCCGCCCGTCCCCGCCCTGGAGCTGGTCGTGCTGGTCCGCCTCGCCCGCGGCCTCGCTGCGCTCGTTGTAGCGGCTGACCCACTCGACCCCGGCCGCGATGTAGGTGTCGCCCTCGCCGGCCTTGACGTGATTGGCCGCCGTCCGGATCGACTCCAGGCTCGACGCGCAGTAGCGCGAGACCGTGCTGCCGTTGACGCTGTCGGGCAGCTTCTCGGAGAGGAGCACGGCGATGCGCCCGATGTTGAAGGCCTGGAGGCCCTGCGGCATGCCGCAACCGGCAATCACCTCCTCGACCGAAGCCGGATCGACCGCCTCGTTGCGCTCGAGGAGCTGATCGATCACGTAGGCGGTCGTGTCGTCCGGCCGCAGGGCGGCCAGGGACCCCTTGAAGGCGCGGCCGATGGGCGTGCGGACGGCGTCGACGATCACTGCTTCGGGCATGGGTCAGCTCCTGATTCGGGTCCGAGCGGGACCCGAGATCCTATGCGCTGCGCCTCGTCACGCCCCCTGAAAGCGCGAAGGGGCGGCATCCGTGCCGCCCCCCCAACGGGGGCCTCCTCCCTGACGCCCCCGCTATCGGCGCTCCCGTCTAGTTGTTGTTGCCGCGTCCTCGGGCCACCGCGCTCGCGTCCGCGTCGCAGGCGGCGGCGCTATCGACGAGCTCCGCGAGCACCGCCACATTCACATCGCAGACATTGGCGGCCACGGCGATCGGCACCTGGACCGTGACGTCCGAGACGTTCACGTTGATGAGGCCCTCCTGCGGCGGCGGATCGCCGGGCTGCGGCGGGCCGACGGTGGCGTCGGATACCGCGTCGGCGTCACAAGGCACGGCCTCGTCCTCGAGCTGGGCGAGGACCGCAACGTTCACGTCGCAAACGTTGGCGGCGATGGCGATCGGCAGCTGCAGAACGACGTCGCTGACGTTCACGTTCACCAGACCCTCTTGCTGGGCCGAGGCCGAGGCCGGTACCGCCATGGCGACCACCGTCACGACGAGACAAGCGAGCAGGCTTGCGCGTGCTCTCATAGGTAATCCTCCTTGATTGGGGCGCGGGACCAGTTGGGCGGCGCCCTTGTTCAACTTCCCTGTGGCTAGAGGGCTACCCGGGGCTCGCGAGCCAAACCCAATCGTCAAAGAGGGTTGCCGCGGATCAGCGCGGTGGCATTCGCAGTGCCCCGTCGAGGCGGATCGTCTCGCCGTTCAGCATCGGGTTCTCGGCAATGTGGCAGGCCAGACCGGCGTACTCCTCGGGGCGGCCCAGGCGGGGCGGGAACGGGATCTGCTCGGCGAGCTGGGCCCGCGCCTCCTCCGGCAGCGCGGCCAGCAGCGGGGTATCGAACAGGCCCGGCGCGATCGTGCAGACGCGAATGCCCCGCCGCGCGAGGTCCCGGGCGGCGGGCAGGGTCAGGCTGACCACGCCGCCCTTCGAGGCGGCGTAGGCGGTCTGCCCGATCTGGCCGTCGTAGGCGGCGGCCGAGGCCGTCATCACGACCGCGCCGCGCTCCCCGCCGTCGTCCGGGTCGTTTCCGGCCATCGCGGCGGCGGCCAGCCTCAGCACGTTGTAGGTCCCGATCAGGTTGACGCGCACGACGGTCTCGAACGGCTGGAGGTTGGCCGGGCCCTCCTTGCCGACGGTCCGCTCCGCCCAGCCGATGCCGGCGCAGGACACGGCCAGGCGCAGCTCGCCGAAGGCCTCGACCGCGGCCGAGACCGCCGCCTCGACTTCGCCCTCGTCCGTTACGTCGGCGCGGCAGGCGAGCGCGTCGCCGCCGAGCTCCTGCGCCAGCGCGCCCGCCTTGTCGGCGTCGATGTCCACCACGGCCACGCGCGCACCGCGCGCGAGCTGGCGGCGCGCGGT
>DATACN010000403.1:0-12530 GCA_036258995.1 Thermoleophilaceae bacterium
CTCCCGCTGCGTGGCTCCCGAGGTGATCGGCGACGGCGTCAAGTTCACGACCATCTACATGCCGCTCGTGCGCACCCCGATGATCGCGCCGACGGACATCTACAAGGCCTTCCCCACCCTCACGCCCGACGAGGCGGCGCAGATGATCGCCGACGCGATGATCGACAAGCCCAAGCGCAAGGCCTCGCGGCTCGGCACCTTCGGCGAGGTGCTCTACGCGGTCTCGCCGAAGAGCGTGGACATCATCATGAACACGGCCTACAACCTCTTCCCCGACTCCAAGGCGGCCAAGGGCAGGAAGGAAGAAGAGAAGAAGGAGCTGCCCGCCGGCCAGAAGGACGAGGAGATGTCAACCGAGGCCGTCGCCATGGCCTACCTCATGCGAGGCGTCCACTTCTAGACGCGCGCCGCGCACGCGCGTCTAAAGGAAGGCCGGGCCGCGCTCGACGAGGTTCGCGTAGATCTTCTGCTGGATCGTGTCGCGCACGCGCTCCGACAGCTCGAACACGAGTCCTCGGTCCTCAGCCGCTCCCGGGCCGTAGCCGGCGGTCTCGATCGGCTCGCAGAACTCGATCCGCCAGCGGCTCGGCAGCGGAATGACGCCGAGCGGGCCGAGCCAGGGGAAGGTGGGCGTAACCGGGAAGTAGGGCGCGCCGATCAGCCGCGCGAGCAGAGGAAGCTCGCCGATCTTCGGGTAGATCTCCTCGCTGCCCACCACCGCCACCGGCACCATCGGAGCGCCGGTGCGCAGGGCGATCTCAACGAAGCCGCCGCGGCCGAAGCGCTGCAGGCGGTAGCGGTCCTTGAAGTCCTTGCCGGCGCCCTTCACGCCTTCCGGGAACACAGCCACGAGCTGGTCCTGCTCGAGCAGCCGAAGCGCGTTGTAGGGCGAGGCGACGACGCCGCCCACCTTCCTGAGGCCGTCGGAGATCCAAGGCAGGTCGAAGGCCCAGTTGAGGACGAGGAAGCGCGCGTAGCGCGGAAGCGGGTGCTCGCGCAGCAGCGCCACCGACATCATCGTCGCGTCCCAGGGGAGGATGCCGGCGTGGTTCGCCACGAGCAGCGCGCGGCCGTGAGCGGGGACGTTGCTCACGCCGCTCGCCCGGACCCGCCACCAGCTGTCGTAGAGGAAGCGGAAGAACGGCTCGATCAGCTCGGTGAACTCCTCGTCGAAGCCCCACTCGTCCTCGGCGTAGTCGCCCTCCAGTCGCCGGGCCGCGCGCAGCACGCGGTGACGCGCGTCACGCGGCAGAGCGGTCGCGGCGCGCGCCACCGCCTCCGGCAGCTCCAGGCCGGCGTCGAGGCCCTCGCGCAACCGGCGCAGGAGCGCGAACAGCGGCCCGATCCCGACGGCCCCGGCAGAGTCGCCGGACGGCCGCCAGTCGGGCCGGGTCCGCGGAGGGGCGTAGTCGGTCTCGCCTGCCGTGCGGCCCGTCGTCATCCCGCCACCGCCTGCCGCATGCTGGGCACGAGGCGGCGGCCGCCCTGCTTGCGCACGTAGTCCTCCACAGCCGCGGGAGTCGAGTAGCGGGGCGTGAAGCCGACCTCCCGCTCGAGCCGTCCGATGTCCACTGCCCGCCCATGCCGGAGCAGACGGCTGAAGTCCTCGGAGAAGTCGGGTAGCCCGAGCCGCTTGCCCGCGGAGGCGAGCGCCCCGAACAGCGGCGGCAGAACCGGCAGCGTGGGCCGGCGCGCCAGGCGCACCATCCGCGTGAGCCCGATGGTCCCCTCCCCCGCGACGTTCACGGCGCCGCGCACGGGCCGCCGTACAGCCGCGACCAGCGCCTCTAGGGCGTCCTCCTCGTGCACGAGCTGCAGGCGTGGATCGAAGCCGAGGTAGGTGGGGACGACCGGCAGCGAGAGGTAGCGCGTGATCTGCGTGTCGAGCGAGGGGCCGATCGCCGGCTGGTAGCGGAGCATCGTGCAGGTGACGCCGGGGTGGCGGCGGGAGTAGGTCTCGAAGTAGTTCTCGATCTCGGCGACGTCCCGCTGAAAGCGCGTACGCAGCGGGAACAGCCGCGTCATGTCCTCGTCGAAGAACTGGGGGGCGTGCGGCTCCGAGCCGTACACGCCGGCGGAGCCGCGGATCACGATCGTGCGGATGGTGTCCGACTTCTCGCAGGCCGCCAGCAGCTGCAGCGAGCCGATCACGTTGATGTCGTGCATGGCGCGGGCCGATACGCCCGGCCCCGGCCGACGGACGATCTGGTTGTGGACCACGGTGTCGACCTCCACCTGCGGCACGAGCTTCGAGATCACCGGGTTGCGGATGTCGGCATCCAGCAGCTCGGTGCCCTCCAGCTCGAGCTTCGGCTTGCGGGTGTCGAGCCCGGCCACGTACTCGAACTCCGGATCGCGCTCGAGCCGGGCGGCCAGAGCGCTTCCCACGAAGCTGCCGACGCCCGTGATGAGGACGCGCCTGCCCGCCACTACGACGAGCGCTTGGGGGTGGAGCGCTTCCTGCCGCCCCCCGAGCTCTTGCGCGCGGGCACCCGCTTCTCGAGCTCGTCCAGCCGGCGGTTGATCCGGCGCAGCTCGGCCTTCAGCGCGCGGACGTCCTCGTGCGTTGCCGGCAGGCGGTCGTCGATCGCCCCGGTCACGGCGTCGAGCGCGCCCTGGGCGCGGTCGCGGCTGCGCTCCGCGGAGCCGACGGTGGCCTGCACCGTTCGCTCTACGGCATCGCGGACCGCGTCGGGCAGCTCCTTCGGTGTGGTCCTGCGCCGGGCCATTGGCGACCTGAGTGTTCCAGATGCGCCGACTATCGTGCCCGCCGTGGCGACCGAGCACGGCATGCGCGCCGTCCACCTGCGGCCGACGGCCGAGCTGGCCGAGCGCGTGCTGCTCCCCGGCGACCCGCACCGCGCGCTGGCGGTGGCCCAGTCGCTGCTCGAGTCGCCGCGGATGTTCAACCACACCCGCGGCCTCTGGGGCTATACGGGCGCGGCGCCCGACGGCGAGCCGCTGACGGTGCAGTCCACCGGCATGGGCGGCCCGAGCGCCGCGATCGTCTGCGAGGAGCTGATCGCCCTCGGCGCCCGGCGGCTGGTACGCATCGGGACCTGCGGCGCCCTCGGCGGCGACCTCACGCTCGGAGACCTCGTCGCGGCCGACGCGGTGCTGCCGGCCGACGGCGCCAGCGCCGCGCTGGGTGCCGACGGACTGCTGCGGCCCGACGCCGGCCTGACCTCCGGGCTGGTCGACGCCGGGGCGCAGCCGGTGACCGTCGTCTCGACCGACCTCTTCTACGACCCGCGCGAGGGGGCCGCGGCCGGCTGGGCCGCGCGCGGCGCCGTCGTGGTCGAGATGGAGGCGGCCGCGCTGCTGGCGGTCGCCGGCCGGCACGCCGTCGCGGCGGCCTGCGCGCTGGCCGTCAGCGACGTCCCCGACGGGGGCGGCACGAGGCGGATCGGCAACGAGGAGCTGGAGGAGCTCGGTCCGAGGCTCGGGCAGCTCGGCTACCGGGCGCTGGGAGCCTGACCGGCGCCTAGGAGTCGCTGACGGTGAGCCGCTCCTGGGCCCGAGGGATGGGCTCCTCGGAGGGGGCGACGGCCTCGCGCAGGGCCGCCAGGTCGCGCGCGATCTCCTCGAGCCGCTCCTCGATGGCGGCGGCGCGGTCGTCCTCGGCCGCCGACGTCGCTCCGGCCAGACGCTCCTCGAGGCGGTCGATCGCGTCCTCGATTCCCTCGAGCCGCTGGGACACGGACCGCAGCCGGCGGGTGACCCGCTCGATGTCGGCCGCCGAGGGGATGTTGAGAACTCCCATCGCCGTCTCCTGGGCCTGGACCGCCTTCTCTCGGGCCTCGAAGGCGCGGGTGAGAGCGCCGTTGATGACCGGGTTGGCGATCAGCTCCTCGGCGATCCGGCCGAGGGCCTCCTCGCCCTGGCGGGACAGTCGCTCCACGAAGGTCTCCTCTGGCTCGGATCCGGCCACCGCTTCGGCAGCGTAACGGACGGCGAGCTTGCGCCCTGGGCCCAGATGGCCCTCTGGAAGCTCAAGTAACCCTCAAGCTCAGCTTTAGACGTGTTTGGAATCGGCCCCCCGTGGAACAAAGACTTCATCCGGAGGCGGTAGGCAGGCGGTACCGAGGGAGTCGAGCACGGATGCCTGAAATTGAAGTCCGGGGAGCGCGTGGCCGATACACGGTTCAACCCTTCTTTCTCACCCTCCATCGAGGCTGCTGACGCTGCCTGGAGAGACCCCAGACGGTTCCCCGTTGCGCACTAGAAAGTCACCAAGTAGCTTCCATTCCGCGGCAGGTGGTTCTGATACGTTGCGCCCGTCTGGACGCCGCCCGGCTCAGGGCGTGGAGGGAGGACTGGGGACGGCAAGGATGAAGACGAGGCTCCTCCAGTTCCTGCTGGTCGCGGGCGTGCTCGCCGCGGCCGTCTTCACGGGTCTCGCCGTTCCCGCCAGCGCGCAGCAGACAACTGTCTATGTGAAGCTCGCCGACGGCTCGGTCGTCCCGGTCACCGTCGACGTTCCGCCCGGCGCCGACCTCGGCGACATCCAGCTCCCCGGCACCCCTGTCACTCCGCCCGACACGCCCGAGTCTCCGGTCAAGCCCCCCGGGACCCAGCCCGAGGCCCCCGCCCAGCAGGAGCCGCCCCCGAGTACCGGCGGCCGCCCCCAGGCTCCCAGCGGCGATGAAGAGATCACCCGCCCGAAGCGCAGGAGGCCGCGTCCGGAACGGACCGGCGGAGCCAAGGCTCCAGTTGTGGATGAGGTGAAGAGGAAGGCCCGTCGCCGCGCCCGCCGCACGCCGCTCCGCAATCCCGACGGCACCCCCACTCCGGACAACCCCGGCTTCGTCGACGCGCTCCCCGGTCCGTCGATGGCGACCGGCGTTCCCAACTTCATCATCCGGAAGTTCCGGGTGCCGGTCTTCCTGCTCCCGCTCTACCAGGCCGCCGGCATCCAGTACGGCATCCGCTGGGAGATCCTGGCGGCGATCAACGAGATCGAGACCGACTACGGCCGCAACCTGAACGTCTCCTCCGCCGGCGCCCTCGGCTGGATGCAGTTCATGCCCGCCACCTGGCGCGCCTACGGCACCGACGCCAACAAGGACGGCGTCAAGGATCCCTACAACCCGGTCGACGCGATCTTCGCCGCCGCCCGCTATCTCAAGGCCGCCGGCTACGAGCAGGACGTGCGCCGCGCCATCTTCGCCTACAACCACGCAGACTGGTACGTCGACTCGGTGATGCTGCGCGCCCGCCTGATCGCCGGTGTCCCGGCCGACCTGGTCGGGTCGCTGACCGGGCTTACCGAGGGCCGCTTCCCCGTACACGCGCGCGCGCGTTACGCGGACGATCTTGCAGAGCAGGACGCGCTGCGCAAGGTCCGCCGCGGCGAGAACGCCGCCAACGTCGTGGAGTCCGACGACGGCAGGCGCGGCATCGAGATCTTCTCCCGCCGGGGCGCTCCGGTCATCGCCGCCAACGACGGCGTGATCAAGAAGATCGGCACCTCCAAGCGGCTCGGCCGCTACCTCGTGCTCCAGGACGTGTACGGCAACCGCTACACCTACGCCCGCCTCGGCTCGGTCGCCCGCCACTATCCGGTGCCGAAGCAGGACGCGCTCGACAAGAAGAACTCCGCCAAGGCCATCAGCGCCAACTCCGACGACGATCCGGCGCCGACGGCTCCCGCGTCGGCGGGCCGCCAGCCCGACAAGGCCGACTCCAGCGACAAGGACTCCGCCGAGCGCAGGGACGGCCTCCAGGCCTCGGTCCCGATCAAGCAGCGGCTCTTCGCGCACCCGAACATGCCGGGCGCCCGCCAGGCCGGCGGCCTCGAGCAGGCCCTCGACGCCAAGGCGCGCAAGGAGGGCGGCTTCGAGACCTACCGCACCTACTTCTCCCGTCCCTTCGGGCTCGATTCCAAGGACGTCCGCCTGCGCCGGCTCAAGAAGGGTGCGCGCGTGATCGGCGGCACGATCCTGGGTAGGGTCGGCCGCACCGTCGAGGGCAAGGCAGCCCATCTGTACTTCGAGATCCGCCCCGCCGGCCGCGGAGCCCCGCGGATCGACCCGAAGCCGATCCTCGACGGCTGGAAGCTGCTCGAGGCCACCGCCATCTACCGCGCCTCCGGCCGCAACGTGCTCCACGGCGACGACACCGACGGCATGTCGATCGGCCAGATCATGCTGCTGCCGAAGCCTCAGCTCGAGCAGCGGGTGCTCGCCGACGAGCGGATCGACGTCTACGACTGCGGCCGCTCCGACATCGAGTCCGGCCAGATCGACCGGCGCGTGCTGGCGACGCTGGCCTACCTCGCCGAGTCCGGCCTCGAGCCGACGGTGACCAGCCTCAAGTGCGGCCACTCCTTCTACACCTCGTCCGGCAACGTCTCCCACCACTCCTCCGGCAACGCCGTGGACATCGCGATGATCAACGGCATCCCGATCCTCGGCCACCAGGAACCCGGCGGGGTCACCGAGCAGGCGGTGCGAAGGCTGATGGGCCTACAGGGCACCATGCGCGCCTCCCAGATCATCTCCCTCCTCGATATGGGCGCGAACACCGTGGCCATGGCCGACCACCACGACCACATCCACGTCGGCTTCCAGCCGCTGTTCGGCGAGAATCGCAAGCTCGGCAGACAGGCCTTCCAGGTGCTGAAGCCCGGCCAGTGGTCCGACCTGGTCGAGCGCCTCGGCGAGATCGAGAACCCGATCGTGCCGACCACGCCGTCGAAGTACTCGCTGCCGGCAAAGAAGAAGCGCCACAGCGACGCCCACGCGGGCGAGTAGGCGACGGACCGCTCAGGGCGAGCAGCCGCGGACCGCTTCGGCTTCGTCCAGCTCGAGTTCGGCTTCCTGCTGGGCCCGCCGGACGGGCGCTACCTGATGCGCCCCTCGCCCGACGCCCCGGTCGAGGCCGTGCTGGTGCTGCGCACGCTGGGAGCGCCCGAGCGCCGGCTCCTGCGTGGGAGGCGCGGCAGGACGATCGACGCGGCCTCGCCGGAGCCGGTGCCCACGAGCCGCGCCACGCTGGTCGCCGCTGAGCCGTTCGGCGGCGAGGAGGAGGCCAGGGACTGGCTCGCCTCGCTGCGACGGGAGGGCGACCGCGCCGACCGGGAGCTCGACAATGCCATGCGCCGGCTCAACCGGGCGCTTCACGCCCAGCGGGCCGCTTCGGCGGACCCCTCTGCGAGCGACGTGTCGGCCGCACAGGCGCTGGTGGTTCGGATCGGCTACGGCTCCGGCGAGGAAGCGGCCGAGGGCCGATTCGCCGAGGCCTGGGAGCTGCCGCGCGAGCGGCGCCGCACCCGCCGTTCGATGGAGGCGCCCGAGGAGCGTTTCGCGGCGATTCTCAGCGGCCGCGAGCTGCCGCTGGCCGGCGAGGAGCTGGTGCTGCGGGCCCGCGCCGACCTCGACGCCGGGCGAACACGCGAGGCCGCTCTGGAGGCGAGAGTGGCGCTGGAGGCGCTGCTCGCCGAGCTGCCGTCGGCGGAGGGCCTGGCGGATCGCCGTGGGCCCGTGGGAGACGCGGCCAACGCCGCGCTGCGAGGCGAGCTCGGCCGCGAGCTCGCGGATGCCTTGACGGACGCGGTCGAGGCCATGGAGCAGGCGCTCAAGCGTCGCCGCCTGAGCGGCTGAGCTCGCACCGCGGCCGGTTCACCGGAACTTCACTGCCCGCTTCACCAGCGCTTCACCTGACGCGGATGGACCTCCGGTCCAATCGGACTGTGCAGATTTCGTCCAGCGGTCCATAGGAGCGACCCATCTCAGAGCCGAACATGAGCGCCATGGAAGCCCAGGTCGTACGGCTACCCCGCAGAGCACCGCGCCGAAGGCGCCCCCGGCCCCGTCCGGTTGACGCGGTCGCCTCTGCCTCCGGCCGGGCTTGGATCAACGGCCGCGAGGTGGGTGGCACCGATCCGCGCTTCGAGCACCTCCTCCACGCTCACGATTAGAGCGGCCGAGCCGGCGGACGCACCGTTCATCGCCGCGATCCACAACCAGGGCATCGAGGAGCGCGAGGCCACCTTCGACACCGAGCCTCGAAGCCCGGATGGCGTCCGCCGCCGGATCGAGCGCGGCGACCTGTTCCTGGTGGCCGAGAGAGCCGGGTGGGTCATCGGCGCCGCATGGGTCAGCCGCTATAGCGACCGGGAGGTCTACGACGGGGTCGGCGAGGCCACGGTGTACGTGCACCGCGACACCCGCCGCACCGGCGCCGGCGGCGCGCTGGTCGACGCGCTGGCCCAGGCCGCCGAGCGGCGCGGCATGTACAAGCTCGTCGGGCTCACGTTCACGACCAATCGGCCGAGCATCGAGCTGCTGCGCGACCGCGGCTTCCGCGACGTCGGCGTGCACCGCCGCCACGGGCGGCTCGACGGCGCCTGGCGCGACGTGCTGGTCGTGGAACTCCTGATCGGCAACGCGGCTAGCCGAGGGCTCCCAGCACGGCGCGCAGCTCATCGACCACGTCGCCATCCAGCTTGACCTCTGCCTCGCGGTCGTAAGGGGTCGGGCCTTGGGTGACTATCGCGACCTTCCCGCCCGAGGCGCGGGTCAGCGAGGGCAGTCCGGCCACGGGGTAGACCTCGAGCGAGGAGCCGATGCAGAGCATCAGGTCGGCTTCCGCGGCCAGGGCCTGGGCCTCTGCGATCGCAGCTTCGGGCAGGAGCTCGCCGAACAGGACCACGTCGGGCTTCAGGGGAGTGATGCAGGCCTCGCACTCGGGCGCCCCGCCGCCAGCCTCCTCGACCATCGCGATCACCCGCTCGAGTGGCACCTTGCCGCCGCACTCCATGCACACGCTCCAGTCGATCGAGCCGTGCACCTCCACGAGCTTCTGCGTCCCGGCCAGCCGGTGGAGGCGGTCGACGTTCTGGGTGATCACGCCGCGGACGAGGCCGCGGCGCTCGAGCTCGGCCACCGCCTCGTGGGCGGGGTTCGGCCGGCGATCGACGAGCGAGGCGAAGCGCTGCGAGTAGAAGCTCCAGAAGCGGTCGGGGTCCTGGCGCCAGGCGTCGATGTGGGCTACCTCCATCGGGTTCACGTGCTCCCACAACCCCTCGCCAGGCGTACGGAAGTCGGGGATGCCCGACGGCACCGAGATGCCGGCTCCGGTGAGCACGACGGCGCGCTCGGCGCCGCGCAGCAGCTCGGCCAGCCGCGTCGCCTCCGCGGAGGCGACGCTCATTTGCCCTTGAAGTGCGGCCGGCGCTTGCCGAGGAAGGCGGAGATCCCCTCCTTCGCGTCCTCCGAGCCGAAGGCGCGGCCGAACGCCTCGGCCTCGGTGCGAAGGCCGTCGTCGAGGTCGCCGCGGCCCGCCGAGACCTGCTTGATCCCCTCGATCGCCAGCGGCGGCTGCTCGGCGAGCTTGCGCGCCCAGGAAAGCGCTGTGTCGAACAGCTGGTGGTCGGGGACCACGCGGTTCGCGAGGCCGCAGCGCAGAGCGTCGTAGGCGTCGATCGGCTCGCCGGTCAGGTTCATCTCGAGCGCCTTGCTCTCGCCCACCAGGCGCGGAAGGCGCTGGGTGCCCCCGAAGCCGGGGATGATCCCCAGGCTGATCTCGGGCTGGCCGAAGCTGGCCGACTCCGCCGCCAGCCGGATGTCGCACGACATCGCGAGCTCGCAGCCGCCGCCGAAGGCCAGCGAGTTGACCGCGGCGATCGTGACCACCTTCGATTGCTCCATCGAGCGCATCAGGCGGTGGCCGGACATGATCAGCTCGGCCCCCTCCTGGTCGGGGTTCATCTTGGTGAACTCCTTGATGTCGGCCCCGGCCGAGAACGTGAAGATGTTCGAGGAGGCGATCACGAGGACCCGTACCTTGCCCTCGGCCTCCTGCCACAGCTCGGCCAGCTCCTCGATGACCTGCGGCGAGAGCGGGTTCGCCGGCGGCCGGTTCAGCCAGGCGATGCCGACGTCGCCCCGGGTTTCGAGCAGCACGGTCTCGCGCGACTGGCCCTCGTCGGGCTGCGGGTAGGGGAAGAAGCCCTGGCCGGACTTCTTGCCGAGCCGGCCCTGCGCGACCAGGCGACGCAGGATCAGCGGCGGCTCGAAGGCATCGCCCCACTCCGACTGTGCGCGCTCCAGCGCCTCCAGGATCTCGTCCAACCCCCGCTCGTCGGCCCGGGCGAACGGGCCGGGCAGGATGCCGGCGCCCATCATCATCCCGATCTCGATGTCCTTGGCGGCGGCGACGCCCTCCTCCAGGACGAGGCAGGCCTCGACCAGGGTCTTGAGACCCATCCGCTCGACGAGCGTGCCGGTGGCCGTGTCGCTAGCCGCCGTGCTCATAGAAGCCCTTTCCAGCCTTCTGCCCCAGGTTGCCGGCCTCGACGAGCTCCTTCATCCGCGGCGAGACGTAGAAGCGGTCGCCGTATGAGTCCTTCAGGTGCTCGGCAACGTGCAGGACCGTGTCGAGGCCGAGCAGGTCGGACAGGAAGAAGGGGCCCATCGGGACGGTGCCCGACTCCTTGATGACGTTGTCGACCTCCTTGGGATCGAGGTCCTCCTCGTCGGTGACCTTCCAGACCTCCGAGACCGAGGAGTTGAGGATGCGGTTGACCACGAAGCCGGGCACCTCGCCGCAGCGGATGGCGGTCTTGCGGATGGCCTGCGCGAAGTTGGCGGCCGCCTGCAGCGTCTCCTCGGAGGTCTCCTCGCCCTCCACCACCTCGATCAGTCGCATGACCGAGGCGGGGTAGAAGAAGTGGAAGCCGCAGACCTTCTCGGGGCGGCCGGTGGCCTCGGCCATCTCGGTGATCGAGAGCGACGAGGTGTTGGAGGAGAGGATCGCGTGGCCGGGCGTGACCGCGTCGAGCTCGCCGAAGACGGCCTGCTTGATCTGCATGCGCTCGGGCACCGCCTCGACCACGAAGTCGACGTCGCCGAAGCCCTCGTACTCGGTTGTGCCGGTGATCCGGCCGGTGATCTCCTTGAGCTGGCGGTCGGCGTCCTCCTGGCTGATCTTCTCCTTCTGGACCAGTCCGCCTAGCTGTCCCTGAGTGACCTCTTTGGCCTTCTCGAGGCCCTGATCGACGAACTTCTGCTCCACGTCCTTGAGGACGACGGGGATGCCGGCCGACGCGATCACCTGGGCGATCTCGCCGCCCATCGTCCCGGCGCCGACGACCGCTGCCTTGGCGACGAACACGGCGCGGGAGCCTATCGGAGCCCGGCTTCCTCCTCGGCTTCCACAGCGAAGCGCCGCAGGGTCCGCCGCAGTGCGTCGCGCAACGCCCGGCGGATGAAGATGAGGTCGGCGACGGTCCGCAGCGGCCCGTACTTCGTCAGCTCGTACTCGAGGGTCAGCTCCACCCGCGTGCCCTCGGCGTCCTCGCTGACGCTGAGAGCCT
This sequence comes from Thermoleophilaceae bacterium, assembly GCA_036258995.1. Classification (GTDB taxonomy): domain Bacteria; phylum Actinomycetota; class Thermoleophilia; order Solirubrobacterales; family Thermoleophilaceae; genus DATACN01. The sequence continues at coordinate 11,321 of DATACN010000403.1, forward strand.
GCCTGCCCTGGAGCGCGTCCTCGCTGACCCGGGTGGCGAACCGGCCCGTGCCGTCCTCGACCACCTTCTCGGTCACGCGCCCGCGCCCACCGGGGCCCGACTCCCACACGACGCGGCCGCCCTCGGCCGGCCAGTCATCCGAGACTTCGACCGTGTGCTTGAAGCCTTCGACGAATGTCGGCCAGCGCTCCACGTTGGTCCACAACCCGAGCGCGCCCTCCGGCGCGAGCGGCACCACCGTGGCGGCGCGCGCCGTCCGGGCCATCTAGCGGTAGACCTCGCGAACGATCTCGTCGATGCTCGCGCTGACCGAGTCGAGGAACGGCCGCACGTCCTCGACCAGCCGCTCGTACTCCACCTGCCCATCGCGCGTGATCGAGTAGTAGCGCCGCGTCCGCCGCTCGGGGTGCTCCCACTTGCCCTCGATCAGCCCTCGCGACTCGAGCTGGCGGAGCAGCGGGTACATCGTGTTCGGATTCACCGACAGCACCCCCGCGGTCACCTCGGCGATCCGCTCCATCAGCTGGTTGCCGTACGACGGCCCCTGCGAGATGTAGTGGAGCACGAGCAGCGGCAGCACCTCCCGCCGCCGCATCCCTCCCGTGAACGGATCGCGAGCGGCCGGGGCAATCCCCGCCTGCTGAACCGCCTCGCGCGCGGCCTCGCGGCTGCGTGCCGGCTTGGACCTCGATGCCCTGGGCATCGGAGCCCATCCTAGGGCCACTCCGGACGAGCCCACCGCACGGACGAGCGAGCCAACGGCCGCATCTTGAGCGAAGCGGCCGCCTGGACTCCCGGCGCCGCGGGGCCCGAGTGAAAGGCGGCTGGGTAAAGGGAGGTCATGCGCGTCTTGTTGCACTCGGAGCGCCTGCCGTAACGCTTGCGCCCGCGGTAGGAGGGGGTGTGGCGAGAAACCGTCCTATATGGACGGAAAGTCGCCACACCCCCCGGAGACCGCGGCGGGGACTCTGAACGATCCGTTACAGACGACCGTGCCGCCCCCACCCAGCCGTAGTTGGTCCCGGACGACCGGTCCCGCGTGAAAGCGACAGCGGCGCGCCGGAGCTAGGCCGCTGCGGCTGCGGGCTCTTCCACGTGGCGCGGCATCAGCACCTCGCGGGCGATCACCAGGCGCTGGATCTGCGACGTGCCCTCGTAGAGCTGCATGATCTTCGCGTCGCGCATCAGCTTCTCGACGGGGTACTCCTTG
>DATACN010000404.1:0-2829 GCA_036258995.1 Thermoleophilaceae bacterium
GCTTCTTGATCACCTCGGCCGCCGACAGCCCGAGCGACTCCGCCACCTCGCTGACTGTCGCGCCGGACTTGACCTTGGTGACCGGAATCTCCTTCGGCCCCTCCTCGACCGGAGTCAGGTCGGGCTCGACCCATGGGGTGCGCCGCCGCCTTCCGCGGCCGCGTCGCGGCGGCTGCTGCGGGGGCGGAGCAGGACGGTCGCGGCGCGAAGCCTGCGAGTCGATGACGACCCGCCGTCGCCGTCCCCCGGCACCGCCCGGCGCCCGCTCGCCGGCGCGACCGCCTCGCGTAGGCCGTGGCCGCACCTCGCCCCTGGCGGGACGCGAGGCACCCTTGCCCGCGCTTTGGCCGTCGGACCCTGAGGAGGGCTTCTTCTCGCCCGCGTCGGCGGCCGGCTGCTGTGCCTCGGCGGCGGCGCCCTTGGCCTTGGCCCCGTCCGCGGCGCCCTGCTTCTTCGCGGCGGGCGCATCGGCGTCGGCCGTCGCGGCCTTGCCCTCGCCGCCGTCCTTGCCGTTGGCGAACGCGCGAGCGATGTCCGCCTCGTCCACGCTCGAGGCGGCCGCCTTCACGTCGAAACCGGCCTTCTGCAGGATCGCGAGGACCTCCTTGCTGGGGATCCCCATCTCCTTCGCTATCTCGTGGACTCGCTTCTTTGCCATTCGCGTATGAAGTCTAAGGTCTCTGTTGACAGTTTCACGGGAGCCCGGAAGGACCTCTGAAGCCCGTTCCGGACCGCCGGCTCGACGCATTCGGGCCGCCGGCAGACGTAGGCGCCGCGGCCGTCCGCCCTACCGCCGGGGTCCTCGCGGACCTCACCGTGGGCGTTCCGGACCAGCCGCAGCAACTCACCCCTCGGCAGCACCTCACCGCAGCCGACGCAGCGCCGCGCCGGGCCTACGACTCCCGGTCCTCCTCGACTGTGCCGGCGGACGCAGGCGCCGCCGCCTCCGGCTCCGCGGGCTCGGCGGGAGCACCCCCGACGGCCTCCTCGGGAGCGGGGACCCCCTCATCCCCGTCGGCCGAAGCGTCGGCTGAAGAAGGCTCCTCCCCACCTGGCTCCTCCGCGGCGGGTGCTTCGGACGCCTCCGCGGCGGGTGCTTCGGACGCCTCCGCGGCGGGCTCATCGGCCGCCTCCGCCGGCGCCGGCACGCCGGCCTCCTCGGCCTCGGGCTCCGCGCCCTCGGTGGCCGGTGCTTCCGCAGCCGCCTCTTCTGCCTGCCGGGAAGCCTCCGCGCCTTCCTCCGGGGCGGCGCCGTCGCCTTCGCCCGAGGGGGGGACCACGAAGTCCGTGTCCTTGCTCTCCAGCTCCTGGTGGGAAGGGATCGCGCAGTAGCGGGAACCGGCCAGGGAGGCGTTCGGGCAGCGCTTGCCGTTCGCGAGGATCGCCGCGCACCGGCCGGCCATCTCCTCTTCCTCGAAGCCCATCTCGGCCTCTTCCTCGGCGAACTCGGTCTCCGAGCGGATGTCCACGCGCCAGCCGGTCAGGCGGGCGGCGAGGCGGGCGTTTAGGCCGTCCTTTCCGATCGCCAGCGAGAGCTGGTCGTCGGGGACGATGACCGTGGCCTGCTTGGCCTCGTCATCCACCAGCACCTCGCGCACCCGCGCGGGCGAGAGGGCCTTGGCCACGAAGCGCGCGGGCTCCTCGTTGAAGGGAATGATGTCGATCTTCTCGCCGCGCAGCTCGGACACGACCATCCGCACGCGCGAGCCGCGCGGGCCCACGCACGCACCGACCGGATCGACTCCGGAGGCGTGCGAGACCACCGCGATCTTCGAGCGGTAGCCGGGCTCGCGCGCGACGTTCTGGATCTCGACGAGGCCGTCGGCGATCTCCGGCACCTCGAGCTCGAAGAGCGCGCGGATCAGCTCCGGCGAGCGGCGCGACACGACGATGCTCGGCCCCTTCGCCTGCGCCGAGACGTCGCTGATGATCGCCTTGATGCGCGCGCCGTGGTCATAGCGCTCGCCGTGGACCTGCTCGGAGCGGGGCAGCAGCGCCTCGACCCGCTCGCGCAGCTGCACCAGCGTGTAGCGGGAGTCGGACTGCTGGACGATGCCGGTGATCAGCTCGCCGACCCGGTCCTGGTACTCGTGGAACATCATGTCCCGCTCGGCCTCGCGGATCCGCTGGAGGATCACCTGCTTGGCCGTCTGCGCGGCGATGCGGCCGAAGTCGTCGGGCGTAACGTCGCGCTCGTCGATCTGGTCGCTGTGGGCGCGCAGCGTCTCCTGGGAGATCTCGGGCGCCTCGGGATAGACCAGGTCGCCGGTCTCGGGGTCGACGGTGGGCTCGCCGAGCTCCTCCTCGACCTCGTCGAGCAGCTGGTCCTCGAGCTCGGGCGGCAGGATCAGCTCGATCACGCGGAAGTCGCCGCTCGAGCGGTCGACCTCCACGCGCGCGTACTTGGCGGCGCCGGGCTGCTTCTTGTAGGCGGACAGCAGCGCGTCCTCGAGCGCCTCCATCAGCTTGTCGGCGGAGATTCCCTTCTCCCGCTCGAGCACGTGGACCGCGTCGACGATCTCCTTGGTCATCCTGTCACCCCTCTCTCTCCGCGAGCCACGCGTCTATCCACCAACGAGGTTGCTGCGATTGATCTCGGAGTACGGGATCGAAACCACGCCCCCGTTCGCCGCCACGGTGACCTCGTCCTCCGTGGCTCCGACCAGTTCGCCGGTGAAGCTCTTGTGGCCGTCCAGCGGCTCCCGGGTGCGCACGCGCGCGCGGCGCCCGATGAAGCGACGGAAGTGGTCGGGCTTGGTCAGCGGCCGCTCCGGTCCCGGGGAGGAGACCTCGAGCCCGTAGTCGACGAGCAGGTCGCGCAGGTGATTC
>DATACN010000405.1:0-5834 GCA_036258995.1 Thermoleophilaceae bacterium
GCCGTAGAAGTCGAGCGCCTCTTCCAGGTCGCCGACCTCGAGCGCGACGTGGTTGATGCCCACCAGCCGGGCCACGGGTCCAGCATAGGCTTCGGCCGGTGGCGGCCATCGAGCTAGAAGGCCTGGAGAGGCGCTACGGCGAGCGCGTCGCGCTCACCGGCGTCAGCGTGCGGCTCGACGAGGGCCAGACGCTCGCCGTCCTCGGGCCCAACGGGGCCGGCAAGACGACCCTGCTGCGCGTGCTCGCGGGGCTGCTTCGGCCCCACGGCGGCACGGCCCGCATCCTCGGCGCGGAGCTGCCCAGGGAGCGTTGGAAGGTGCCCGGTCAGGTGGGCTACCTGGGACACGAGCCGCTGCTCTACCGCGAGCTGAGCGGGCGCGAGAACCTCCGCTACCACGGCCGCCTCCACGGGGTGAACGGAGACCGCGTGGAGGAACTTCTCGCAGCCACTGGGATGGAGCGCCGCGCCGACGAGCCGCTGCGCGACCTGTCGGCCGGCATGGTGCAGCGGCTGGCCGCCGCGCGGGCCGTCCTGCACGATCCGCCGCTGCTCCTGCTCGACGAGCCCCGCTCGAACCTCGATCCCGCTGCGGCGGAGCTGCTCGAGCCGTTGATAGGGCGCAGCTCGGGACGCACGCGGGTGCTCGTGACCCACGACGTGGAGGGGGCGCTGGCAGAGGCCGACACGGCACTCGGGCTGCGCGCCGGTCACCAGGCCTTTGCCGAGAAGTCGCCGGCAGCCGACAAGGTCAGGGAGCTGTACGCGTGATCCGGGCCGCCCGCGCCATCCTCGCCAAGGACCTGCGGCTCGAGCTTCGCGCCAGGGAATCGCTGCCCGCGATGACGCTCTTTTCGATCACCGCCTACGTGCTGTTCCACTTCGGCCTCGACCGCGACTCCCTCGACGGCGAGCTCGCCTCCGGCGTCCTGTGGGTCACCTTGCTGCTCGCCGCCGTGATCGGCGTGACCCGGCTGTTCGCGGCGGAGCGCGAGCAGGGAGGGATCGACGCCCTGTTGCTCGCTCCCGTCGATCGCACGTCTCTCTTCCTGGCCAAGGGTGCGGCGCTGTTCCTGTTCCTGTGCCTGCTCGAGCTGGTGGCGGTGCCCGCCTTCGGCCTGTTGCTGCTGGGGCCCGACCTGGTGGCTGCCCTGCCCGAGCTGCTCGCGATCCTGGCGCTCGCGAACCTGGGCCTGGCGGCCGTCGGCGCGCTCACCGCCGCGCTGGCGGCCGAGAGCCGCACACGTGAGCTGATCGTTCCGCTGCTGCTGCTGCCTCTGGTGGTCCCCTTGCTCATCGCCGCCGCGCAGGCCACCGAGCCGTTGCTGCGACCCGAGGCCGTCACGGAGGACCTGGGCCGCTGGCTGGGGCTGCTTGCCCTCTACGATCTGGTGTTCGTGCTCCTCGCCGTCGCCGTTTTCGACTACCTGCTCGAGGACTGATGTACGCCAAGGGCCTGAAGCCCCTGGCCGTAGCCACCGTCGTGACCACCGCGACGGCGCTGTCGCTCGTGTTCTTCTACGCCCCGCTCGACGCCGACCAGGGCTTCGTGCAGAAGATCTTCTACGTGCACGTGCCGATGGCGATCGTGGCGCTGTGCGGCTGGGTCGCCGGGGGGGTCATGGCCATCAAGCACCTGCGCTCGGGGGACCCGTCCTGGGACGTGCGCTCCTACGTGGCGATCCACCTCTCGATCATCCTCGGCGTCGGAGTGCTCGTGACCGGCGCGATCTGGGCCAAGGCCTCCTGGGGCCACTGGTGGGTGTGGGACGAGCCCGTGCTGGTCTCGTTCCTCGTGGTCTTCCTGCTCTATTGCGTCTACTACCCGTTGCGGTTCTCGATCGAGGACCCCGAGCGCCAAGCCCGCTACTCGTCGGTCTTCGCGATCGCCGCCGGCGCCTTCGTGCCGCTCAACTTCGTGGCCGTGCGGCTGGCCGAGAGCTACACGCACCCGCGCGTGCTCTCGCAGACCGGCGGCAACCTGCCCGGGGACATGCGCCTGACCTTCCTCGTCTCTTTGCTGGCGATGGCCCTTCTCTACGTGACCCTGTGGAAGCTCGAGCTGAGCTCCAAGCACGCCTCCGCTCAGCTCAAGCGCCTGCGCAAGCGACTGCTGACCGATGCCCGCGCTCCCGCTTGACGAGGCCGGCAAGTACGTGGCCGGCGCCTACGTGGTGTTCACGGTTTTGATCCTGGTCTACGTGTCGATAATCGGAGCGAAGATCGCACGCATCGGACGGGAGCTCGAGGAGTTGAACGAAGCCTTGGAGGAACGGGGCCAATGAGCGGTGGCGAGCTGCTGGCGCTGGGCGCCTCGCACAAGACCGCGCCGCTTGCGCTTCGCGAGAGGCTGGCCCTCCCGGAGGGCCGTGCCACGCGCGTGCTCGAGGACCTGACCGACCACGAGTCGATCCACGAGGCCGTCGCCCTCTTCACCTGCAACCGCACCGAGCTGCACCTGGTGGCGGCCGACGCGGTCGAGGCCGAGAGCGCCGCGCTCGCGGTCCTCTCGCGCCAGGCCGGCATCAGGCCCACCGAGCTGCTCGGCTCGATCTACTCGTTGCGCGGGCTCGAGGCCGTGCGGCACCTGTTCTCGGTGGCCGCGGGCCTCGACTCGATGATCGTCGGCGAGGCCGAGATCCAGGGCCAGGTCAAGCGCGCCTACGAGCTGGCTCTCGTCGCGGGCGTGACCGGCCCGGTCTCGAACCGCCTGTTCCGCGACGCTCTGGCGGCCGGCAAGCGGGCCCGCGCCGAGACCGGCATCGGCCGCTCCCAGGCTTCGATCTCCTCGGTGGCCGTGGCGCTCGCCGCGGAGTTCCTCGGCGAGCTTGCGTCGCGGCGGGTGCTCGTGATCGGCGCCGGCGAGAACGCGGAGCTGGCGGCGCGCTCCCTGCGCGAGCGAGGTGTGCGGACCGTGTTCGTCGCAAACCGCCGCTACGACCGCGCGCTCGGCCTGGCCCAGCGCTTCGACGGCGAGGCGGTCTCCTTCGACGACCTGCCCGGCGAGCTCGAGCGAGCCGACATCGTGGTCAGCTCCACCGGCGCCCCGCACCAGATACTCGGGCGCGAGGAGCTCGAGCTGGTGGCCGCCCAGCGGCCGGGGCGGCCGCTAGTGCTGATCGACCTGGCCGTCCCGCGCGACATCGACCCGGCCGTGGGCGACTGCCCGGGCGTCGCGCTGTACGACATGGACGACCTCCAGCAGGCCGTCGCACGCAACCTGAGCGGCCGCGAGTCCGAGGCGGAGCGGGCCGCCGAGCTGATCGAGGAGGAGCTCGGGCGGTTCGAGGACTGGCTGCGAAGCCTCGACGTCGTGCCGACCATCTCGGCGCTGCGCGAGCGCGCCGGCCAGATCGTCGAACAGGTGCTCCGCGAGAACGAGTCGCGCTGGGAGTCGCTCTCCCCCGCCGACCGCGAGCGGCTGGCGGCGATGGCGCAGGCGCTGGTGAACCGCCTGCTGCATGAGCCGACCCTGCGCCTGAAGGGGTCGGCGGGCGACGACAGCTCCTACCGCTACGTGCACGCCCTGCGCGAGCTGTTCGCGCTCGAGGTGCCCGGCAACGAGGCGCCGGCCGCGGAAGTGACACCGCTCGAGCCGCGGCGAGCGCAGCGCCGCCGCTCTTCTTGACGCTGCGGATCGGGACGCGCGGCAGCGCCCTGGCCCTGGCACAAGCCCGCTGGGTGGCCGACCGCCTGGGCGGCGACGCCGACCTGGTGCCGATCACGACCTCGGGCGATCGAGGCCGCGGTGGCGACAAGGCGCGCTTCGTCAAGGAGATCGAGGAGGCGCTGCTCGCCGGAGAAGTGGACCTTGCCGTCCATTCCGCCAAGGACGTGCCGGCGGAGCTGCCTGAGGGCTTGTCGATCGTGGGCGTGCCGGAGCGGGCCGACCCTCGGGACGCCCTGTGCGGGTCCGAGTCACTGGACGAGCTGGCTGAAGGGGCCGTGGTCGGCACGAGCAGCTTGCGGCGGCGCGCTCAGCTGCTCGCGCTCCGGCCGGACCTGGAGGTGCGCGACCTGCGCGGCAACGTGGACACGCGTCTGCGCAAGCTCGCCGAGGGGGAATACGACGCGCTGGTCCTGGCGCTCGCGGGCCTGGAGCGGCTAGGTCGCTCGGGCGAGGGCATCCCGCTCGACGAGCTGGTGCCCGACGCCGGCCAGGGCTGCCTGGCGCTCGAGGCGCGCTCGGACGACGAACGCGCCGCGGAGGCCGCGGCCGGGGTCACGGACGCTTCCGCCCTCACCTGCCTCACTGCTGAGCGCACGCTCGTCGCCGGGCTTGATGCGAGCTGTCATACGCCCATGGGCGCGAACGCCCGGTTGCAGGGTGAGGCTGAGTTGCGGCTCACCGCGTTCGTCGGCATGCCTGACGGGTCGCACTGGATCCGCGATTCGGTCGAGGCCGAGGCCGGCGACCCCGCGGACCTTGGCAGCGAGGTGGCGGAGCGCCTGGTCGCGGCCGGTGCGGCCGAGCTGCTCGAGGCCGCCGAGCGGCTCGCAGCCTGACGGCGCGTAACGCCGCCGCGGGTAGCGTTCCGGCGATGGCCGCTGGAATCGTCTATCTGGTTGGGGCCGGGCCCGGCGATCCGGGTCTCATGACGCGCCGTGCGCTCGAGCTGATCGCTTCTGCGGACGCGGTCCTGTATGACCGGCTCATTCCCGAGGGGGCACTCGAAGGAGCACGCGACGGCGCGGAGCTCGTGTACGTCGGCAAGTCGCCGGGGCGGGCGGCGATGCAACAACAGCAGATCAACGACGTGCTCGTAAAGCTCGCGCGCGAGGGAAAGTCGGTAGTTCGGCTTAAAGGCGGGGACCCGTTCGTGTTCGGACGGGGCGGCGAGGAGGCTCGCGCCCTGGCCGAGGCGAAGATTCCCTTCGAGGTTGTGCCCGGGGTGACCTCGGGCGTGGCGGCACCGGCGTACGCCGGGATCCCGGTGACCGACCGCGAGCAGGCCTCGGCGGTCGCGTTCGTGACGGGCCACGAGGATCCGGAGAAGCCCGAGAGCTCGCTCGACTGGGACGCGCTCGCGCGCTTTCCCGGGACGCTCGTGCTGTACATGGGCGTCAAGAACCTGCCGCTGATCGCCGACCGGCTGACCGCAGCCGGCCGCGACCCGTCCCAGCCCGCCGCCGTGGTCGCCCACGGCACGCTGCCCGGCCAGCAGGCGGTGCTCGGCACGCTCGGCGAGATCGCCGATCTGGCCGGCCAGGCCGGGGTCGAGCCCCCGGCCGTGACGGTCGTGGGCCCGGTGGCGGGATTGGGCCAGGCCCTGGCCTGGCTGGAGGCCCGGCCCCTCCACGGCCAGGTCGTGGCGGTGACCCGCGCTCGCGCCCAGGCCAGCGAGCTTGCAGCCAGGCTGCGATCGCTGGGCGCGGAGGCGATCGAGGCGCCGGCGATCCGGATCGAGCCGCGCGAAGTCTCGCTCGACGGCATCGAGGACTACGAGCTCGTCTGCTTCACGAGCCCCAACGGCGTGCGCCTGCTCTTCGACGCGCTCGCCCGCGACGGCCGCGACGCGCGGGCGCTCGCAGGAGCCACGGTGGCTTCCATTGGCCCCGGCACGGCGGCCGAGCTCGAAAGGAGAGGGATCAGTGCCGACGTCGTGCCCGAGCGCTCGGTGGCCGAGGCGCTCGTGGAGGCCCTCCACGGCATTGACGTCGAAGGACGGCGCGCCCTGGTTGCCCGCGCGGCCGAGGCGCGCGACGTCCTGCCCGACGCGCTGCGCGAGCGCGGGGCCGAGGTCGACGTCGTGGCGCTTTACGACACGGTGGCCGAGCCGCTCGACGAGCAGGCACGCGCGCGATTGGAGCGCGCTAGCTACGTGACCTTCACGT
>DATACN010000406.1:0-2969 GCA_036258995.1 Thermoleophilaceae bacterium
CTGCGCGACACCGTGCCCGCGACCTACCCGCACGTGGTCGCGCAGGGTGAACCCGCAGACGCGGTCGTAGGCGTTGAGGTGGTCGCGGTCGATCTCGACCTCCGGGAGCGAGAGCTCGAGGTCGGGAAGGTCGCGCTCTCCTCCCCCCACCCCCGGCAGGCGGCGGAGCGCCGCCCGGCCGGCTCCGGCGACAGCCTTCGGGTAGATCACCGACAGGCTCGGCGGCTCGGACAGCTCGCGTACGGACATCGCCCTGGTTATGCCCCGAGACGGGCCTTGGCTATGCCCCGAGCAGGGCCTGCCCGCACACGCGAACCACGTTTCCGTTGACCCCGCCCGAGCCTGGATCGGCCAGCCAGGCCACGGTCTCGGCCACGTCGACGGGCAGCCCGCCCTGCGACAGGCTGTTCAGACGGCGGCCCGCCTCGCGCGTACCGATCGGCATGGCGGCGGTCATCTGGGTCTCGATGAAGCCGGGCGCGACCGCGTTGATCGTGGCCGGGCGGTCGGCCACGACCGGGGCCAGCGCGTGCACGGTGCCGATCACCCCCGCCTTGCTGGTGGCGTAGTTGGTCTGGCCGCGGTTCCCGGCGATGCCGCTGACCGAGGAGACGGTGACGATCCGCCCGCCCGGCCGCAGCACGTCCTCGGAGACAAGGGTCTCGTTGATGCGCACCTGGCTGGTGAGGTTGATTGCCAGCACCATGTCCCACTGGTCCTCGTCCATGCGGCCGAGGGTCTTGTCGCGCGTCACGCCCGCGTTGTGGACCACCACGTCGACGCCGCCGTGGCGGCTGCGCAGGTGGTCGGCCAGCTTGCGCGGAGCGTCCTCGTCGGTGATGTCGAGCTGGAGCGTGGAGCCCTCGATACGGTTCGCGACCTCGACCAGCGCGTCACCCTGGGCGGGCACGTCGAGGCAGACGACGTGGGCGCCGTCGCGCGCCAGCGTCTCGGCGATGGACTCGCCGATCCCCCGGGAGGCTCCGGTCACGAGCGCTGTCTTGCCGTCCAGCGGCTTGTCCCAGTCGCCGGGACCCGCGGTCTCGCCAGGGCCGACCCGCACCACCTGGCCGGACACGTACGCCGACTTGGCCGACAGGAAGAAGCGGAGCGTCGCCTCCATAGAGCCCTCGGCCCCAGGCGAGACGTATACGAGGTTTGCCGTCGACCCGCCGCCGACCTCCTTGGCGGCCGATCGGACGAAACCCTCGAGCGCGCGCTGGGCGATGGCCTGCGGCCGGCCCTCGGACAGCTCCGGCGGCGTGGCGATCACCAGAAGGCGGCCCGATGGCCGCAGGCGCCGGATGACCGGGTGGAAGAAGTCGTAGACCCCACGGAGCCCGTCGGTGTCGGCGATTCCGGAGGCGTCGAAGACGAGCGCGGAAAAGCGCTGGTCGGAGTCCTCCTCCGCGCTCCAGGCAGTCGCGGTCATCCCGGCCCGGTCGGCGACCCCGCGCAGGTGGTCGCCCGGGGCGACGAAGGTGTGAGCGTTCACCTCGTTGAGCAGGTCCGCGGCCGGGCCGGCCAGGCGCCCGCCCGGCGCCCCGCCCAGGAGCGCCGGCCCGTCCAGGACCGCCTGGCCCGGCTCGAAGCGGCGCAGGCGGGTGGGTCGCGGAAGACCGAGGCGCTTGACGACGAAGCTGCCCGGGCCCGACTCCGCGAGTTGCTGGTAGCGGTCGGTCATTCCGGGCTGGGTGATTGGACAGTGGTCACGATGGGCAAAAAACCGGCATGAGCGCCAATTCACACCGCGCGGCGATCGTCGGCGGCAACCGGATTCCTTTTGCCCGTTCTAACAGTTCTTACGCGGACGCCTCCAACCAGGACATGCTCACCGCGACCATCGACGGCCTGGCGGCCCGCTTCGGTCTCCAGGGCGAGCAGGTCGGTGAGGTAGTCGCCGGGGCCGTGCTCAAGCACGCCCGCGACTTCAACCTCACGCGCGAGTGCGTGCTCGGCAGCGCGCTCGACCACGCCACTCCGTGCTACGACGTCCAGCAGGCGTGCGACACGGGCCTGGAGGCCACCGTGCTCGTCGGCAACAAGATCGCGCTCGGGCAGATCGACAGCGGGATCGCCGGCGGGGTCGACACCGCGAGCGACGCGCCGATCGAGGTCAATGACGACCTGCGCAAGATCCTGGTCGACATGAACGCCGAGAAGAGCGCGGCCGGCCGGGTCAAGCTGCTGGGCCGCCTTCGGCCCGGCCAGATCGTCCCCGAGATCCCGCGCAACGCCGAGCCGCGCACGGGGCTGTCGATGGGCGAGCACGCCGCCATCACGGCCAAGGAGTGGGAAATCAGCCGCCTCGAGCAGGACGAGCTGGCGGCGGGCAGCCACCAGAAGCTCGCCGCGGCCTACGACCGCGGGTTCTTCCAGGACCTGGTCACGCCCTACCTCGGCCTCGAGCGAGACCAGACCCTGCGGCCGGACTCGACTCCGGAGAAGCTCGCCAAGCTCAAGCCGGTCTTCGGCAACGGCGACGGCGCCACGATGACCGCGGGCAACTCGACGCCGCTGTCGGACGGCGCCTCGGCGGTGCTGCTGGCCAGCGAGGAGTGGGCCGAGCGGCGCAACCTGCCGGTGCTCGCCTATCTGGTGGACTCGGAGGTCGGGGCGGTCGACTACGTGCATGGCGAGGATGGCCTGCTCACCGCCCCCAACTACGTGGTCCCGCGGCTGCTCGACCGGCACGGTCTCACGCTGCAGGACTTCGACTTCTACGAGATCCACGAGGCCTTCGCCTCGCAGGTGCTCGTGACGCTGAAGGCCTGGGAGGACGCCGACTGGTGCCGCGAGCACCTGGGCCGGGACGAGCCGCTCGGACCGATCGACCGCTCCAAGCTCAACGTGAACGGCTCCTCGCTCGCGGTCGGGCATCCCTTCGCGGCCACCGGCGCGCGCATCGTGGCGACGCTGGCCAAGCTGCTCGCCGAGAAGGGATCCGGCAGGGGCCTGATCTCGATCTG
>DATACN010000407.1:0-9934 GCA_036258995.1 Thermoleophilaceae bacterium
GCCTCGAGGAACTCCTCGGCGCCGTCGAAGTCGCGCATCCGGATCTTCACGGACCCGAGCCCCTGCGCCACGTGGCTGTCCGAGCCGGCGCCCGCCGCGATGCGGTACTTGGCGGCGAAACGGGCCGCCTCGTCGTTGAAGGCGGAGATCGCCACCCGCGGGTTGAACACCTCGATCGCGTCGATGTCCTCGACCACGTCGAGCAGGTGCTCGTAGTCGGGCACCGAGTGCATGCGGTCGAAGGGGTGGGGCATGTAGACGAGGCCGCCCTGGCGCCGGATCTCGGCGATGGTCTCCTGTAGCGTCATCCCGCGCTGGATCTTCTCCTCGATGAAGAGTCCGATCACCTCGCCCTGGTCGGCCGTCTTGACCTCCTCGGAGACGATCACCTTGATCCCCTCGGCCCGCTCCCGCGCCTCGTGCGCGCCGGAGATCTCGTTGTGGTCGGTGATCGCTATCGCGCCGAGACCCACCTTCTTGGCGGTCTCCAGCAGCGTGTCGACCGGCGTCGCGCAGTCGGGGGAGTGATCCGTGTGCATGTGCAGGTCGACGTGGATGAAGTCCCGTTGCGTGAGCCGCTTGCGGATCGCGCTGCGGCCGTCGACCGAGTGACGGCGCGAGGCGATCTCGTCGTAGAGCTGCTCGTACTCGTCGGCCACCCGCGACCACTCGATCTGCGGGTGTGCGTCTTCGATCCGGCTCTCGAACCTGGCCAGCAGCTCGGGGTCGGCGACCAGGCGCGAAAGCTGCGCGGAGAGGGTCTCGGAGTCCCGAGGCTCGAACAGGAGGCCAAGCTCGCCCTCCTGCAGCGCCTCCTCGTACTCGGGCAGGCGCGAGACGACCGGGACGGCGCCGCCGGCGATCGCCCTCAGCACCAGCTGCGGTGCCGGCTTGGCTCCGTTCGAAGCCGCCACGGCGATCCGGGCGCCGGCCAGGTGCTGGGCCTCGGAGCCGTCGGCGGGCCCCACCAGCCGCACCCGGTCACGGAGGCGGCGCGGCAGCGTCACCGCGGGCGCCGCCGCCGGGTCGCGCATCCAGATCGTCGCGTGCCAGTCCGCGTCGCCCGGCAGCTTGCGCAGCGCGCGCAGGAAGAGCCGCATGGCGCCGCGCTCCTCCTCGGCCGAGAAGACGATCCCGAGCCCGTCACCCTGGTCGGCGTCCGGCCGGTGGACCAGGTCGGCGCCGGGATGGATCACCTTGTAGTCCCCCGGGAAGTAGCGCCGGATCAGCTCGCAGGTGGCGGCGAAGCTGGCGGTCCGGCCGTCCAGGCGCCCGAACAGCAGCTCTACGAGCGGCCTCGCGACCTGGGTCGAGACGAACCGCTCGGTGGTGGAGTGGAAGGTCCCCACGTTGAGGGCCCGCGAATGGCGCAGCGCCGCCGACGAGGCGCTCGGCGCGAACGGCTCGTGCACGTGAACGAAGTCGAGCTCGGCGCGCTCGAGCAGATCCTCGAGCGTGCGCGAGACGTCGAGAGGCAGCGACACCGAGCCCGCCCGGCGGAACGGCAGGCTCTGCCCTACGGCGAGCAGGCCCGCGCAGCCGGGCTCGGCGAACATCGCGTCCGGATCGCGCTCCAGCGCCCTGACCGTCTCGCGCCCCTCGCGCACCAGCTCGCGGGAGTCGGAGGGCGCGACCACGACGACGCGATGACCGCGATGACACAGCTCGTCGGACAACCGTTCCACGAAGCGGTTGACCTCGTGGTGGTGCTCCCAGGGCCACGGCGTGACCTGCGCGATTGAAAACGGCACCGGCCGCAGCATACGATTGGCCGGAGGTGACGGACTTTCCCACCGTGAAGGTGGCCGCGATCCAGGCCACGCCGGTGATGCTCGACCGTGAGGCGACGCTGGCCAAGGCCGTGCGCCTGCTCGGCGAGGCCGCGGCCCAGGGGGTCCAGCTCGCGGTGCTGCCCGAGGCCTTCGTGTCCCTGTATCCGGGCAACGCCTGGGGGCGAGAGGCGGCGCGCTTCGGCGGCTTCGACGAGCTCTGGGAGCGCATGTGGGAGAGCTCGATCGACGTGCCGGGGCCGGACGTCGATCGCCTGGTCGAGGCCTGCCGCGAGCACTCCATCCACTGCGCGATCGGAGTCAACGAGCGCGAGTCCGAGCGCCCGGGCAGCCTCTACAACACCCTGCTGCTGGTGGGCCCCGGCGGGCTGCTCTCGAAGCATCGCAAGCTGATGCCGACGATGCAGGAGCGGCTCTTCCACGGCGTCGGGGCGGGTGACGACCTGGACGTGACGGAGACTCCCGTGGGCCGGGTGGGCGGCCTGATCTGCTGGGAGAACAGGATGCCGCTGGCACGCTACGCGGTGTACCGCGGCGGGCCTCAGATCTGGGTGGCGCCGACCGCCGACGACACCGACGGCTGGCTCGCGAGCATGCGCCACATCGCGATCGAGTCGGGGGCCTTCGTCGTCTCCGTGCCCCAGTACATCCCGCGCTCCGCATTCCCGGACGACTTCCCGGCGCCGCTGCCCGACCATGAGGTCTTCGGCAACGGCGGCGCCGCGATCGTCGAGCCCAAGGAGGGCGCGGTGATCGCGGGCCCCCTCTACGGCGAAGAGGGCATGGTGCTGGCGGACTGCGACCTGCGCGCGAGCCTGCATGCGAAGCGATGGTTCGACGTGGTCGGCCACTACAGCCGCGAGGACGTGCTCGAGCCACGGCCCGCCGCGCCCGCGAACGGCGACGAGCCGGATTACCTGACGCGCACCGGCAAGGACGCCGGGGCGTAACCGCGCTTGGCCGCGGTCGCGCGGTAGCGGCCGCGCGCGATGCGGAAGCGGGCCGTTCCCCGCAGCGAGGTGCGCCGGCGGGCGCCGGGGCGCGCGGCGACGCCGGCGATCCGGATCCGCGCGCCGGCGACCGCGAGGCCTGCGTCGGTGACCCTGAGTGTCAGCCCGCCGCGGCGGTTCCGTACGACAGCCAGCTCCAGCCTTGGAAGGACCCGCCGGTGCCAGATGCCGGCGCCCGTCCGCCTCCGGCCCGCCAGCGCCAGCAGGTCGAGCGGGCCGCGCGAGCCCTCGCCGGCCAGGTCGTGGACGGCGCGGGCGCCGGGCGGCGGGCCGAGTGACACGAGTGGGCCGAAGCGGGCGGCCGCCGGGTCGCTGCGGGTGGCATACAGGCGCCCATCGCGCTGCCAGAAGACCCACAGCCGCCCGCCCGGCGCCGCCGCCACCGAGACCGCGCGGGCGCCGATGGTTCGCGAGACCACCGTGGCGCCCGGGTCGCCGAACCGCCACACCGCCGGGCGCGCCCTGAACTGGTTGCCGCCGGACAGGTAGGCCACGTACACACCCGAAGCTCCGATCCGCCCGGTCACGCCCACGCGGTGCTGTGCCTCCGCCACGCGCGGGCCGGGCGCAATCGAGCGCGGGCCTATCGGTGCGACGGGCAGCGCCGCCACGGCGCCTGTGTCGACCACGTTCCAGGCCACCACGGACTGGCCGGTGACCGAGTCCACCCCTACGCCGGGATCGCTGGCGCCGCCCGCGGTGAACGACCCGTCGGTGCCCTGCGGATCCAGACCGAAGTGGAAGCCGGGCCCCGGGGAGCCCCACACCGAGATTGCCGTGCCGTCCGCCCGCGCTCCTGCCCCGAGTCCGGCCGCCGCGAACGGGCTGCGCCCGCTAGCCGGGTTCGATGCCGGCGCCGGCTCGCTCCAACCGCCGCCGAAGAACGAGGCGGTCGCCACCACGCGGTCGAGCGGGCTTCCGGCCTGGAGGCCGGCGAAGAACGCGCGCACGCCGCCCGGGACCGCCACGAGCGCCGTCGAGTCGTTGAGCCCGCCGTCGTAAGAGGCGATCTGGCGCGGCCGGGCGAGCCGGCGGGCATCGCGCGACAGCGAGCCGTGGATCACCGCGCCCGAGCGTCCCGACTGCCTCGGCCAGATCACCTGCAGCACTCCGTCCGGCGTGCGGGCGACGCCCGCGTCGGCCGTGTCGGCGACCGGCACCGCGCCGCTCATGCGTGTCCAGGTCCCAGGCGGTCCCGCCTGCGAGACCGGAGCGCCTGCGAGCGCGGCGAGTGCCGCGAGCCCGGTCGCCCGGGCCAGGGTCACGACTCGGCTGCGGTCCTGACCTTGCCCTTGCCCGGCAGCTTGGGCGCGCCGGCGTGCTGCGCGATGAACTCCTCGGTCATGTCGCGGGCCACCGGATCCGGGTGCTGCTCCGGGGGCGACTTCATCAGGTACGCGCTCGGACCCACCAGCGGCCCGCCCACGCCGTGGTTGAGCGCCAGCTTGCAGCAGCGCACCGCATCGATCACGATGCCGGCCGAGTTCGGCGAGTCCCATACCTCGAGCTTGGCCTCCATCGTCAGCGGCACGTCGCCGAAGGCCTCGCCCTCCAGCCTGATGTGCGCCCACTTGCGGTCGGTCAGCCACGGCACGTAGTCGGACGGCCCGATGTACACGTCGTCGGTGGGCAGCTCCTCCGCCAGCAACGACGTCACGGCCTGCGTCTTCGAGATCTTCTTCGACTCGAGCCGCTCGCGCTCGAGCATGTTGTAGAAGTCCATGTTGCCGCCGACGTTGAGCTGGGAGGTGCGCGCAACCCGCACTCCGCGGTCCTGGAACAGGCTCGCCAGCATCCGGTGCACGATCGTCGCGCCGACCTGCGACTTGATGTCGTCGCCCACGATCGGTAGCCCCGCCTTTCCGAAGCGCCGCGCCCAGTAGGCCTCCTGGGCGATGAAGACGGGGATGCAGTTGACGAACCCGCAGCCCGCCTCGAGCACCTGCTCGACATACCACTTGGTGGCCTGCTCGGATCCGACCGGCAGGTAGGAGACCACCACGTCGGTCTTGGTCTCCTTGAGGATGTCGACGATGTCGGAGGTCTCGCCGGGCGCCTTCTCGATCTTCTCCTTCAAGTACTTGCCGAGGCCGTCGTGCGTCATGCCGCGATCCACCTTCACGCCGAGCTCTGGCACCTCGGCGAACTTGATCGTGTTGTTCTGGCCCGACCAGATGGCCTCGGACAGGTCCTTGCCGACCTTGTCGGCGTCGATGTCGAAGGCGGCCGTGAACTCGATGTCGCCCACGTGGTAGCCGCCGATGTCCACGTGCATCAGCCCGGGGACCGACTGGCTCGGATCGGCGTCGCGGTAGTACTGGACGCCCTGGACGAAGGAGGAGGCGCAGTTGCCGACTCCCACGATCGCCACCCGCACCTTCTCGCTCTGATAGCGCGAGCTGCCGTTGCTCGCCATGGGATGCGTCACGCTGCCTCCTTACCCGTTTGCCGGTGCGGGGTTACGCGGGCGTGGCGCCCACGAGCTGCCGTCTCACGTGCAATACCCGCTGGACGGTGGTGAGAATCGTCAGGCCCGCGAGAACGTAGATCGCGGGCTCCAGCAGCTCGAAGTCTCCCAGACCGGCGCCCTTCGCGAAGAGGAGGCCGGCGGAGAGGATCACGACTCGCACGGGCCGCGTGGCCAGGCCGACCTTGCACTCGACTCCCAGCGCCTCGGCTCGCGCGCGCGTGTAGCTCACCATGTAGGAGCCCACGACGGTGAGCACAGCAGCGCCCACGGCCAGCTCGTCGCCGCGGTCGGCGAAGTACGCGGCCACCGCCGCAAGCACGACCCCCTCCTCGACGCGGTCGAGCGTGGAGTCAAGGAACGCGCCGAAGGGCGTCCCCTTGCCGGACATGCGCGAATAGCGGCCGTCGAGCATGTCCATCAGCGAGCCGGCGATGAAGGCCAGGCCGGCGAGGAAGAACAGCCGCTGGGTCACCAGGACGGCCGCCACGATGTTCAGCACCAGGCCTGTGATCGAGATCGCGTTGGGCGTCAGGCGCGACTCGATCAGCCGGTTGAGAGCCAGCTCGCGGACCTCCGCCGCGGTCGGCGCCTGGCGCGCGCGGCCGTCGGCGCGGGAGCGAAGGCTGCCGCGCCGCTGATCGCCCGCCTCCTCCTGGCGAGCGTTCTCCTCGGTCACGCCGGGACGCGCTGCCAGGCCCAGGCGTGGGGCCGCAGCCTCGCGAGCGCGTGGCTGGCCGCCCAGGCCGAAACGGCCGCGACCATCGCGCCCAGCGCGGCGTCGATCCAGTAGTGGTTGGCCGTGACGACCACCACGAAGGTCACGAGCAGCGGGTAGACGCTCCACAGGACCTTCAGGACCCGGTGGCGCACCAGACTGGCAGCGGGCACGGCGATCATCAGCGCGAACGCCACGTGCATGCTGGGGACGGCCGCGTAGGGGTTGTAGAGCACGCTCGCGGTCACCTCGGCGTCGTTGCCCACGAACTCCGCGACGGTGTCGGTGAAGCCCCACTCCGTGAGGAAGCGCGGCGGCGCCGTCGGAAAGGCCACGTAGAGCACCAGCGCCAGCCCCATCGCGACCATGAACATGTTGCGCACGAAGTAAAAGGCGTCGTTGCGGGCCATGTACAGCCAGACGAGGAAGGCCGTCGTCACGATGAAGTGCGAGTTCACGTACATCGTGTTGGCCACCCACATGATCCACTCCTGGCCCTGGGCCCAGTCCTGGAGGCCCGGCTCGAAGAACAGGCCCATCTCGCGCTCCAGGTACACGAGCGCGCGCCCGTTCTCGAAGGCCTCGACAGCCTGGCCGTCCACGATCCCGCGCACGATCCGGTAGACGTAGTACGCGCCGGCGAACAGCAGCAGCTGCCGCACGACGTCGAGCCAGCCCTGAGGCAAGTGGCGCGAGCCGGTGAAGCGGTCCATCGAGCTAGCTTAGTTCAGCTTTCGCGCGCCGTCAGCTATCGCAGCGCCGCCCCCGCGAGACCACCCGCTCGAGCGCGAAGCGAGTGCTCAGCCTGACGAAGCCGCGCCGGCGGGCGATAACCCGCGTCCAGGCGCCGTGGCGCTCGACGCACGCGCCGCTGGCGAACCAGTAGGGCGTCCAGCGCACGCGCACGATCGCGGATCCCGGGCGCTCTACGTCGAGCAGCAGCTCGTCCGAGCGCAGCCAGTCGAGCACGAAGTTGGCGCGGCCCTCCGAGATCACCATCGGCGCGGGCAGGATCACCTCGTAGACACGCCAGTGGTCGGACTTCCAGCGCAGGGTCAGGTAGCGCAGCCCGCGCTCGATCAGGGCGCGCTCGCGGTAGGAGCTCTTGTCGGGGATCGCGCTCGGCAGCGCCACGTAGCGCACCGCGTTCTCGGCCAGCCAGCTGGCGTAGGTCAGGGCGCTGAGCTGGCCCTTGTAGAAGATCGGGTGGTGTCCGGTGTCGAGCTGGCGCAGCCAGCCGCGCGCAAGCGCGGTCTCGGGCGCGATCTCCGCGCTCTCCCAGTGGCTGCGGGTGAACGGGATCTCGACCCGGCGCTGGTCGGGCAGCCGGGCCATGAACTGCCGCAGCGCGTCGAAGTAGTCCGCCTTAGCCGCCGGGTCCTCGAGGTACTTGGCGACGTCGCGGACCGGCGCCGACCACTGCCAGACGGCCAGCCCTACGAAGAGCACGGCCACCGCGGCCAGGGCGAGGCGGCCACCCCGGAGGCGCCGGCCCGAGAGGGCGCAGAGCAGCACGGGCCCGCCGAACAGCGCCCCGAGGCGTACCGCGTTGCCGCCCATCGGGGTCTCGAGCAGGAGCGCCACGGTCGAGCTGATCAGGTACAGCACGACCCCCATCCTCAGCACCCGCTCGCGGCGCGGCAGGATGATCAGGCAGGCGAGCGCGAAGATCGGGATCGGGAGGAACGCCGAGAAGGGGAAGGGCGCCCAGCCGCCCTCGGGGAAGGCCACCGCGAGGAAGACCGGCGGCAGGAACGCGGCGATCGCCATCGCGGCGCCGTCGATGCGCTTCTTGCGGGCGTCGAGCCCGCCGGCCCCGAGCGCGTAGGCCAGCCCGGCCAGCGCGAGGAAGAGCCCGGCCACCGGGCTGCCGAGCGGGCAGAGGAACGCAAGCACCAGAGCGAGCACCCGCCGCCGGCGCTGTAGCGCGAGCAGCGCCGCCAACCCGAGGGCCACGCCGAGGGCGAAGGGCAGCCTGCTCGTGAACAGCAGCGCGCCCGTCCCGGCGCCGAACCAGATCGCTCCCCAGCGGGTGCGGCCCTCCCCGAACCAGCCGCGGGCCAGGGGCTCGAACAGGGCGGCCGAGGCCACCGACGCGAGCGCCAGCGCGAGGGGCGGGGAGAGCAGCCAGGCGAGCGGAGGCGACAGGACGCTGTAGGCCGGCGTGTGGTGGCCGCCATACCACTGGCCGTTCCAGATCGTGAATCCCTCTTCGCCGAACAGATCGGCGCGGAACGTGTGCGCGGCGAGATCCACGGTCCGCGGCTCCCAGACCAGGTAGACGGCCGCCATGCCGAGTGATACGAGCACCGGCACGAGGCGCCACCAGTCGATCCGCCGCCGCCAGCGCTCCAACGGCTTGGGAGCGACGGCGGGGGGGCTTGGCGGGGAGGCGGCGGGCGGAGTCGACGGCGCGCGGGTGCGAGGCGGCGCCGTGACGGACGAGAGGACGGCCCGGAGCACGGCGGACAGGCTAGCCAAGGAACTCGGCCGCGCGCGCGACCAGCTCGGGCCGTTCGAACCAGGTCCAGTGGCCGCCCTCGACCGGCTCGAGCTGCGGCTGCCCTCCAAGCGCGTCGGCGTAGCGACGGCCGAAGTCGGCGGGAATGTAGGGGTCGCCGGTCGGCCAGAGGATCAGGGCGGGGCAGCGCAGGTCGCCGAGCCGCCCGCCGGCGCGGGCAAGCTCCTCCTCGGGCGCCGCGCGGTAGAGCTTGAGGATCGCCCGCTGGGTGCCGTGGTCGAAGTCCTCCCAGGCGGTGTCCGCGACCTCGCGCGGCATCTCCCGCCGAAAGGCCCAGCGCGTAGCGAACCCCATCATCAGCTCGCCGACGATCGGCGTTCGCCAGCCGCGCGCTACGCGGTGCCAGCGGAAACCGGGCAGGAACGGGACGGTCGAGAACATCACGAGCCGCTCGATGCGCTCCGGGAAGCGCTGGGCGAACGCGAGCCCCACGCTTCCCCAGTCGTGCAGGACCAGCGACATACGCTCGAGGCCGACGGCCTCCGTGAACTGCTCGAGGAAGCGGTCGTATCCCGCGACCGAGTAGTCGAAGTACGCCGGCTTCGCCGATTGCCCGAAGCCCGGGAGGTCCGGCGCGACGCCGCCGGTGCGCTCGAGGAAGGGACGCCACAGCCAGGACGCGGTCGGCACGCCGTGGAGGTACAGGATCGGCGCCGGGCCGACGGCGGCCGGCTCGCGCCCCTTCGCTGGAGCCTCGCGCCAGTGGATCACCATCCCGGCGACGGCCTCCTGGCGCTCGGCGACCTCCATCGCACGGATCTTGGCAAGGGGACGGCGGAGCAGGGGCGCTCGTAGCCTTCCGCCGATGCCAAGCCGCCCAGATCGCCGCCGCCTGCGGCGGATCCGCGACCGGCTGCGCGCGGAGTACGGCCGTCCCGAGCTGCGCCCGCACCGCAAGCCGATCGACGAGCTCGTGCTGACCGTGCTGTCCCAGAACACCAACGACCGCAACCGCGACGTGGCATACGCGCGCATGCGCGAGCGCTTCGGCTCCTGGGCGGAGGTCCGCGACGCGCCCGTGGCCGAGCTCGAGGACGCGCTGCGCCCCGGCGGCCTCGCTCCGACCAAGGCGGTCCGGATCCAGCAGATCCTGCGGGCGATCGGCGACGACGACCTCGCCTGGCTCGAGACCGCCGGCGTCGGAGAGGGCCGCGACTATCTCGGCTCGCTGCCTGGGGTCGGACGCAAGACCGCGGCCTGCGTGCTGCTGTTCTCGTACGGCCGCCACGACGTGCCGGTCGACACCCACGTCTATCGCGTGGGCTCGCGGCTGGGCCTCTTCCGCCCCAGGGCCTCGTTCGACGAGGCGCACGACGAGCTGCTGCGGCTGACCGAGGACGGCGACGACGCCTACGAGGTGCACGTGCTGCTGATCCGACACGGCCGCCGCACCTGCACCGCCCGTGCCCCGCGCTGCCCCGAATGCCC
>DATACN010000408.1:0-13303 GCA_036258995.1 Thermoleophilaceae bacterium
AGGGCCGCGACGACGCCGAGCTAAAGCGCGAGGCCAAGCAGCGCCGGATCCAGCGCAAGCGCGCCGGGCTGTGGGGCGCCTCCGCCAACGGCGCCGGGCCCGGCCAGGGCGACCCCGGCCACGCCTCCGAGGGCGCCCGCCGCGACGGCGCGGGGCTGCTCGACTACCGCCAGCTCTACGCGCTGTGGGAGCGCCAGAACTGGAAGGCGCACGAGATCGACTTCTCGGTCGACCAGGAGCACTGGGTGGCCACGCCGAGCGAGGCGCAGGAGCACACGATCTGGTCGCTCGGCTCCTTCTACGTCGGCGAGGAGCGAGTCACCGCCGACCTGGCCCCCTTCCTGATGGCGGCGCCGAGCGGCGAGATCGAGCTCTTCCTGGGCACCCAGCTCGTCGACGAGGCCCGGCACGCGGCTTTCTTCGACCGCTTCGGGGCCGAGGTCATGGCGCTGTCGGCCGACGACCTGCGCGGTCGCATGCGCGAGGTGGAGGGCACGCTGCTGTCGCCCTGGCGCGAGGTGTTCGACGACGGCCTGCGCGACGTCGCCCACCGCATCAAGACGCACCCGGACGACTTCGACCTCTTCGTCGAGGGCATCGCCGTCTACCACATGGTCGTCGAGGGATTCCTGGCCGTCACCGGCCAGACCCTGATCCGCGACTGGATGCTCGAGCACAGCATCTACCCCGGCTTCTGCGAGGGCTTCGGCCTCGTCGAGCGCGACGAGCACCGCCACGTGGCCTTCGGCGTGCGCTTCCTGCGCGACGCGATCGAGCAGGACTCGCGCCACCGCGAGACGATCGAGCGCACCGTGCTCGACCTGGCTCCGCGGGCGGCCTACGTCTTCTGCCCGCCCTATGCCGAGGACCCGAAGGAGTTCATGAGCTACGGCTACCACTCCTCGGAGATCTACGGCCACGCCTACCGCACGCTCAAGCGCCGCATGAAGGTGCTGGGCATCGAGATCCCGCCGGCCGAGGAGTTCATGCCCGGCCCGATCACCCAGACCGACACGGCCGAGCAGCCGGCCGTCCAGCCCGCATAGCGCCCGCCTGGGCGGGCCTACTGGCGCGAATTCGAGTCGGGCCCCTAGCGCCCGGTTGAGCGAACGTCCGGATTTCCCACCTATAGGTGGAAGAAATGGACGTTCGATCCGCTCGCGGACATTTTGGGTCCCTAACAAGTGAACGCAGCGGCGCTGAGGCCGCCTCCTTGCCCAGCCGCCGTTCGCCTGGACTGCTGATTGCGTCCGAGCTACGTCGGGCGGCGGCGCAGGGCCAGGCCGGCCAGCAGCAGGCCGGCGCCGACGAGCACCAGCGCCGCCAGCTCGAGGCCCGTGCTGGGCAGGCCGCTCCCGGCTCCGCCGGGGGCGGTCCCCGTCCCGGTGGGGGCGGGGGCGGCCTCCTCGTCGGGCAGCTCGTCGGGCTCGGTCGGCGTGTCGGGCTCCGGCGGGGGCGGCTCCTCCTCGGGCGGCGGCTCCACCACGGGCGGCTCCTCCTGGAAGCCGGGCAGCTGTGAGGAGCGGGCGCGGCCGGTGGACGGGCTCGCGACGCCGCCGGAGGGCTCTACGGTGGGGGGCCGCTCGGCCGCGGTGCCCCCGTTGAGCGTGCTCACCTCGAGCGAGGCGTCGCCGGCGGAGTCGTCGCCGGTGTCGGCCGAGGCGGTGGCCACGAGGAAGGTTGCGAGCAGGATGGCGGCCACGGCCGCGAGGCGGGTGCGGAGCATGTGCATGGGCGCCGATTCGCCTCTGCCGCCGCGATTCCTCGTCTCTGCATGCGGTTATGCTGGGCGCCGTCTTGCGAGGCTCGCGCGCCCTACGGATCCTCGCCTGGGGCGCCGTGGCCGTCGGCGTGGCGACGCCGCTCGTCAGGCAGCGATTGCGGCTGCGGGCGCCGGTGGTGTCGCTGCTCGCCTGGCAGTCGCCGGCAGCGCTCGCTCTCGCGGCGCCGCGCTCACCGCTCCGGGACGCCGGCATCTACGCGCTGCAGATGTGGGCGTACTTCGCCCACTTC
This sequence comes from Thermoleophilaceae bacterium, assembly GCA_036258995.1. Classification (GTDB taxonomy): domain Bacteria; phylum Actinomycetota; class Thermoleophilia; order Solirubrobacterales; family Thermoleophilaceae; genus DATACN01. The sequence goes on from DATACN010000408.1 coordinate 2,014, forward strand.
GACATGCCGGACGACGACCCTGAGGCGCTCCGCAAGCGCCTCCGGGTGGACTACCCGATCAGGGTCGACCGGGCGCTGGGCGGCGGCACCTGCCCGACGATCCGCCTCCAGCGGGCGCTCGGACGGCCCGGGGAGCTACGGCCGCACGACTACGTGCTCTCCTGGGTGCACTGGAGCTGGTTCTTCGTCCCGCACACGACGCTCGCCTACGTGCTGCTGCGCCACCGCCGGCACTACCCGCGCTCGGCGGTGCTGATGGCCGCCTGCTTCGATCTCGGCTGCGTGGTCTACTGGGCCGTTCCCACGGCGCCGCCGTGGTGGGCGGCCGCGCAGGGGCGGATGCCGCCGGTGCGGCGGATCATGGCCGAGGCGGGCGAGCGTTTCTGGGGCCGGATGTGGCGCCCGCTCTACCATTCGCTCGAAGGCAACCCATTCGCTGCCATGCCCTCATTGCACTTCGGCACATCTGTGATGGCCGCCAGAGTGCTGTCGGTCGTGGGTCGGGGGCCCGGCGCGCTCGGGTGGGCATACGCCGCTTCGCTCGGCTTCGGTCTCGTCTACCTCGGCGAGCACTATCTGATCGACCTGATCGCGGGGTTCGCGCTGGCCGAGGCCGTCTGGAGGGTCGCGCCCCGGTTCGAGCCGTGGGCGAAGCTGCTCTCCGGGGGAATCTCCCGGCTGGAGCCTAGGCTGGGGTGATGGACGCGGAGACCCGCCGCCTCGATCCCGAGCTAGAGCCGCCGCTGCTGGACGAGTACGACGAGGACGACCTCGAGCAGGTCGGAACCCTCCAGGCCCTGCTGCAGGACCGCCGCAAGATCCTCAGCGGCCTGCTGCTGATCCTGCTGCTGGTCATCGCCATCTACGTCCTGTTCCCGAAGGTGCTCGGCCTCGACGAGGCGGTCGAGAAGCTCGACGAGGGCACCTGGTACTGGGTGATCGTGGCGATCGGGTTCAACGTCGCCGCCTTTGCCGCCTACGTGGCCCTGTTCCGCGGCGTGCTCGGCGGGATGCGCGAGGACGACGTGCGGCGCCGCCTCGACGTGCGCGCGTCCTACCAGATCACCATGGCCGGGCTGGCCGCCACGCGGATCTTCTCGGCCGCCGGCGCCGGCGGGATCGCCCTGACCTACTGGGCCCTGCGCCGGGCCGGGATGCCCCGCCGGCGCTCGGCCTGCCGGATGGTGGCCTTCCTGGTGCTCACGTACTCGGTCTACCTGCTCGCTCTGGTGCTGTTCGGGGTCCTGCTCCGCACCGGCGTGCTGCCGGGCAGCGCGCCCTTCGGCGGCACCATCGTGCCGGCCGCGGTGGCGGGCGGCGTGGTCGCGGTCTTCCTGCTGATCGCGCTGATCCCCGAGGACGTCGAGCGCCGGCTCGAGTCGTGGTCAACCGGCTACCGCCGGGCGACCTTCCTCTCGCGGCTGGCAAAGGGCCCGGCGACGGTCGCGACGGGCGTTCGCACCGCGATCGCCTACGTGCGCCACCCGAGCCGCGGCGCGCTCGCGGTGACCGGCGCCGTGGGTTTCTGGGCCGCGAACATCGGGATCCTGTGGGCGAGCTTCGAGGCGTTCGGCGGCGACGTTCCGTTCGCCGTGCTGGTCCAGGGGTTCTTCGTCGGGATGGCGGCCAACCTGATCCCGTCGCCGGCCGGGGGCGTGGGGTCCGTCGACGCGGGCATGATCGCCGCCTTCGTGCTGTTCGACATCCCGACCGGGGTGGTGTTCCCGGGAGTGCTGCTCTACCGCGTGATCGCGTTCTGGCTGCCGATTCCGCCGGGTATCGTGGCTTACTTCCAGCTGCGCAAGACCGCGGCCGGCTGGGAGCGTGAGCGCTGGGGCGCCGCTGGAGACATCGCCGCCCCCGTCTATACTTCAGAAAGTAAAGTAAGAGCCGCACAGGCGAGGTGACCCGCGGGGAGATGGTGAACACAGCGAAGGACATCGAGAACGTCGTGATCGTCGGCAGCGGGCCGGCGGGGTACACGGCTGCGCTGTACACCTCGCGCGCCGACCTCGAGCCGCTTGTGATCGAGGGCTTCCAGTGGGGCGGCCTGTTGCAGCAGACCACCGACGTCGAGAACTACCCCGGCTATCCGGAGGGTGTGATGGGGCCGGAGATGATGCAGCAGTTCCGCGACCAGGCCGAGCGCTTCGGCACGCGCTTCATCACCGACGACGCCACCCGGGTCGAGCTCTCGAAGGAGGGCGGCATCCACCGCGTCTACATTGATGACCGCGAGATCCTCGCCAAGACGGTGATCCTGGCCATGGGCGCCGAGCCCAAGAAGCTCGGGGTGCCCGGCGAGGACGAGCTGGCCGCCCGGGGCGTGTCCTACTGCGCCACCTGCGACGCGGCCTTCTTCCGCGACAAGCCCACGATCGTGGTCGGCGGCGGCGACACGGCCATGGAGGACGCCACGTTCCTGTCGAAGTTCGCCAGCAAGGTGGGCATCGTGCATCGCCGACCCGACTTCCGGGCCTCGGCGATCATGCTCGACCGGGCCAAGGCGATCGACAACATCGAGCTGATCACGCCGTACGTCGTACAGCGCTTCGAGCCCGATGGCGACGGCTCGCTGGGGAAGGCCGTGCTGAAGAGCCGCGCTGACGGCTCGACGAAGGAGCTCGACATCGAGGGCGCCTTCGTGGCCATCGGCCACCGCCCCAACTCCGATCTGGTGAAGGGCCAGGTGCTGCTCGACGACAACGGCTACGTGATGACCGGCGGGGCGGCGTTCATGGGGGCGCGCACCCCCGCGGAGGACAGGTCCACCCGCACGAACGTCCCGGGCGTGTTCGCGGCCGGCGACCTGGTCGACCACACCTACCGCCAGGCCGTCACGGCTGCCGGCAGCGGCTGCATGGCTGCACTCGACGCCGAGTGGTACCTGCGCGACACGCCGCCGGATCCCGAGGCCCACTGGGCGGCGCAAGAGGCCGCCGCCTCTTCCTCCTAGGCGCTCCGGGCGCGTTGCCCGCGCACTGGCGCAACTGGGCGGGCGACCAGACCTGCGCCCCTGAGCGCCTCGAGCGCCCGGATGGCGAGGAGGAGCTTGCGGGGGTGCTGCGCCGGGCCACCGAGGCGGGGCAGCGGGTGCGGGTGGCCGGAGCCGGTCACTCGTTCACCGACATCGCCTGCACCGACCACGTGATGGTCGACCTCTCGCGCATGAAGCGCGTGCTGCGTGCGGAGGGCGATCTCGTGACCGTGCAGGCCGGCATCAGGCTGCGCGAGCTCGCCGCGGAGCTGGCCGAGCGCGGCCTGGCGCTCGAGAACCAGGGCGACATCGACCTCCAGACGCTGGCCGGGGCGGTGGCCACGGCCACGCATGGCACGGGCGCCCGCTTCCCGAACCTGTCCGCCCAGATTGCCGGCATGACCCTGTTGACCGCGGCGGGCGAGCGGGTCGAGGTGGACGAGGGGTCGGAGGAGCTTCTGGCGGCGCGCGTGAACCTGGGTGCGCTGGGAGTGGTGTCGGAGCTCACCGTCCGCTGCGTGCCGCTCTTCAGCATCCGCCGCGTCGACGAGCCGCGCCCGCTGCGCGCGGCGCTCGAGCGCTTCGAGGAGGTGGCGCTCGAGCACGACCACTTCGAGCTCTTCGCCTTCCCCTACACCGATACCGGGGTGGTGCTGAGCTCCGAGCGGGGCGACTTCGAGCCGCGGCCGCCGAGGCGGGCCAGGGCCTATGTGCAGGAGGTGCTGATCGAGAACAGGCTGCTCGGGGCGGCCTTCCGGCTCGGCCGTCGCTTCCCCCGGCTGATCCCGGCCGTCAACCGCGGGCTGGCCAGGGCCGTCTCGCGCACCGTGCGCACCGATCTGAGCCATCGCGTCTATGCGAACCGGCGCGACGTGCGCTTCACGGAGATGGAGTACGCGCTGCCGCGCGAGCACGGCGGAGAGGCCGCGCGGCGGGTGCTCGACCTGATCGAGCGCCGGCGGATGGACGTGGGTTTTCCGATCGAGGTGCGGGTGGCGCGCGGCGACGACGCGTACCTGTCGACCGCGCATGGGCGCGACACCGCCTACATCGCGGTGCACCAGTACGTGGGGATGCAGTTCGAGGGCTACTTCCGCGCGGTCGAGTCGATCATGCGCGAGTACGGCGGCCGCCCGCACTGGGGCAAGCGCCACTACCGGACCGCCGCCGACCTGCGCGAGCTCTACCCGGACTGGGACCGCTTCCAGGCCGTGCGCGAGCGGCTCGACCCGGGCGGGCGCTTCTCGAACGACTACACCGACCGCGTGCTGGGCCCCGTCACAGGAAGCAGCGCCCCTCGCCCCGGTAGGTGGGGACTTCGTCGGCGATCCGCCCTCCGCTGACCAGGTAGAGCGAGTCGAAGCGCTCGCACAGCTCGCCGGCCTTGGCGTGCCGAAGGTAGACGCGGTCGCCGATGCGCAGGGTCGCGGCGGCGCTGCCGATCACCGGCGTCTGCACCTCGCCGGCGCCCTCCTGCGGGTCGAGCCGGAGGCCGTTCGGGAGGTAGGGCTCGGGCACGCGGTCGGGCGCTCCCGCGCCCGAGGCCAGGTAGCCGCCGCCGAGCAGCGTGGCGACCCCGCCGCTGGGCCGCCGCACCACCGGCATCGCGAACATCGCGGCGGGCGTCAGGTCGAAGTCGTCGTAGCGGTCGAAGAGCGTGGGCGCGTAGAGCCCGGAGCCAGCCGTGACCTCGGTGACGCACTCCTCGCGGACGGTGGAGTGGATGCTGCCGGTGCCACCGCCGTTGACGATCCGAACCGGCGCTACCTCGCGCACGGCGGCCACCACCGCCGCGCGGCGCTCGGCGATCTCGGCGGCCGAGCGGCGCTTCATCCAGCGGATGGCGAGCGGCTGGAGGCGCTTTCCGAGCGGCCGGTCGCCGAGGCCCGCGATGTGGGCCTCGTAGCCCATCAGCGCCGCCAGCTCGAGGCCGGGCCGGCGCACGATCTCCGCGGCAAGTGAGCGCGCCTGCTCGGGCGACCGAACCGGCGAGCGCTTGGCGCCGAACTTGAACCGGCCGCCCGCTAGCCACAGGCTCGTGTCGAGCTCGATGCAAACCCGTATCGGTCGCGCCCCCGGTCCCGCGGCCGACTCGATGAAGTCCAGATGCTCGGCGGAATCGACCATGACGATCGGCGGGCTGTCCGTCTCGAGCCGGCCGAGCCGAGCGAGCGCCGTGCGGTCGGCGCTGGGGTAGGCGAGCAGCAGGTCGTCGAAGCCCTGCTCGTGCAGCCACAGGCTCTCGGGGAGCGTGAAGGTCATCAGGCCCTTGAAGCCGTCGCGGCCCAGGACCGCCTCGAGCAGCGAGCGGCAGCGCAGCGACTTGCTGGCCACCCGGATCGGCTTGCCGGCCGCGCGCCCCAGCATCTCGGCAGCGTTGGACCACATCGCGTCGAGGTCCACCAGGGCAAAGGGCGCCTCCACCCCCGCGAAAGCGCGTTCGTAGTCCTCCCAGCTGCGCGCGGGCGCCGCCACGGCCGTCTCGGTCGCCGCCACGCAGAGGATTATCGCGGCGCCGGTACGGTGCCGCCGTGCCCCCGGTCGCCCTGGTGCTGCTGGCGGTGGGCTCCGTGCAGTTCGGGGCCGCGCTGGCCAAGACGCTGTTCGATGAGGCGGGCGCCGGGGGGACAGTCTTCCTGCGGGTGCTGTTCGCGGCCGCCGTGCTGGCGATCATCTGGCGGCCCCTGGCGCGCGGGCGCCCCGCGCGCGACCTGTGGCTGGTGGCCGCGTTCGGCCTGACCCTCGCCGGGATGAACCTGGCCTTCTACGCGTCGCTCGACCGGATCCCGCTCGGCGTGGCAGTCACCTTCGAGTTCGTCGGCCCGCTCGGCGTGGCGGTGGCGGCCTCGCGCCGCCGGCTCGACCTGCTGTGGGTGGTGCTGGCGGCGGTGGGCATCCTGCTGCTCGCCGACTTCGGCGACTTCGGCGGCCTCGACGAGACGGGCGTGGCGCTGGCGCTGCTGGCGGGCGGCTTCTGGGCGGCTTACATCCTGCTCAGCGCGCGGACCGGCAAGGCCTTCCCGGGCGGGTCCGGGCTGGCCCTCGCGATGATCGTGGCCTCCGCGCTGCTGGCGCCGGTGGGGGTGGCCGACGCCGGCAGCGCGCTGCTCGAGCCGCCCGTACTGGCGCTGGGGCTCGCGGTGGCCATTCTGTCCTCCGCGATCCCGTACTCGCTCGAGCTGGAGGCGCTGCGCCGCCTACCGGCCGGCGTCTTCGGCGTGCTGATGAGCCTCGAGCCCGCGGTCGCGGCGCTGGCGGGTTATGTCGTGCTGGGGGAGACCCTGGGGGTGCGAGAGGTCGCGGCGATCGGGTTCGTGGTGGTGGCGAGCGCGGGGGCCGCGAAGTCGGCCTCGCCGGAGGAGCCGCCCGACGCCTGAGCGGCGGGAGCCGCCTCCGAGGCCGGATTCGTCGACAAGAGCCTCACCGGCAGGCGGTCTTCCGCGGTGAGCGGCTCGCCGCATGCGCTGCACCAGTCGAAGCGACCGGTGCCGGCCATCTCCACCACCTCGTGGCAGCTAGAGCACAGAAAGCGTGGCATTTGACCCTCCTTGGTCAACCCACATTGCGGTCCAAACGTCGGCGAATTGCAGCGGTTTTTCGACGAAGCCACCATGGGGTCGGGACCCCATTTCCGCTCAACGAAGGTAAACCGGGTTGGAGATGACCCAGGTGCGCTCGCGGCCGTGGCGCTCCAGGCGCGCCTCGACACGGTAGACGCCCGGCTCGTCGACGTCGAAAACCAGCGCCGGGGCCTCGCGGGAGGCGATCTCCCGCCCGTCGCGCAACAGGCGCAGCCGGGCCGGGCCGGGAAGCACCGCGTGTAGCGAATAGCGGCCCGCGCGGGAGTCCGCCCCGAGCGGAACATCGCCCTCGGGGCCCTCGGCCCAGAAGCGGAAGCCGCGGGCTGGAGCCAGGGCGTCCACGGCGATGTACGAGCGCCCCTCGCGCAGCGCCGCGAGCACCTGCGCGCGATCGCGCTCCAGCTCGCCGGAGGGGGACTCGTCGCAAAGGACGTGGGTGCGGATCTGGGCGAAGGAGCGCCGGTAGCTCATCAGCCGGATCGGCACGACCGGCCCGATTCGCTTGCCGAACTGGTGAGCGTCGAGACCCCCGATCGCGGGCGTCCGCCGGCGGGCGCAGAGCTCGTCCCAGGCGCGCACGTTCTCCTCGGGCGGGTGGTCCAGCGTTCGGCCGGGGGCGGCGATGAAGCTGAGCGCGGCGCGCACGCTCGGCAGCCGCTCGGCTGTGTCGGTGGCGAAGCTCCAAAGCTCGATGCCGTCGGCGGCCTCGAGATCGCCGAACGCCATGCCCGGCCGCCGGAAGCGCTCCGACCCGCGCGACCAGGGGTGGGCGGCGAAGCCGAACCCGCCCGCGTCCCGCACGGCCTGGCAGATCTCCGCGGCGGTCCTTCCGGAGTGCGGGGTGTGCTCCTCCGTGCCGAAGGCCAGGTAGTGGTCGCGGCCGACGGGGCTGATCTCCTCGCCCACCAGGAGCAGCACCGAGCCGTGCCACCCCTCCTTGCCGTCGTGCTTGGCCCCCAAGGTGTCATGGTCGGTGAGCAGCACCACGTCGACCTCGGCCTGCCTGGCGGCCCGCACGATCTGCTCGACGGTCCCCGTCCCGTCCGAGTAGGTCGAATGCAGGTGGACGACGCAGGCCAGGTCGTGCATGCGGGGGTACGCTAGAGCCATGGCGACGATCGAGAGCCCGGAACGCGCCGGCGTCAAGCCCTTCCACGAGTTCGATGAGGCGCGCGCGACCTGGCCGCGCGGCGACCGGCTCGAAGCGCTGCGTGCGGCGGCTCGCGAGTTCCGCGGCCGCTTCAAGGACCAGGGGCAGGTGGTGGCCGTGCGGACGATCGACCTGGTCACCGTCGGCTATCCGTTGCGCTACGCCCTGGGCGGAGCGGCGGTCGGGCTCAACCCGAATCCCTACATCAGCCTCACGAACCGCCTCGTCGTGGTGCGGTTCCACGACTTCGAGGGGGCGGAACGGACGCTCGTGTGGGAGCCGACGGTGCCGGAGAACTCGGCCGAGGCGCCCTTCTACCAGAACCTGATCGACCGCTACGGCGAGTGGGCGGCGTTCAACCTCTTCTCCAAGCAGTACCACACGCTCACCGATGCCCTCTCGATCTGCGGCATCTCGGCCGCGGACGTCGACTTCGCCGCCTTCGACCACCTGCACGTGCAGGACCTGCGGCCGCTGATGGGGACCGAGGAGCTGGAGCCGTTCTTCCCCAACGCGACCTTCCTCCACCAGCGCAGGGAGGTCGACACCTTCCGCTCGCCCCATCCGATGCAGTGGGCCTGGTACGTGCCGGGTGGGATGGACGGCGTGCGCGAGGACAACCAGCTGCTGCTCGACGGCGACGTGGAGCTCGGCGTAGGTGTGGCGCTGATGTCCACCCCCGGCCACACCGACGGCAACCAGTCGCTCGTGCTCAACACGCCGGACGGGATCTGGGTCTCGTCGGAGAACGGCGTCTGCGCGGACAACTGGCATCCCTACCTCTCGCGCATCCCCGGGGTCCGCAAGGAGGCCGAGGCGATGGGCCGCGAGGCGATCCTCAACTCCAACACGCTCGAGGACTCGATCGAGCAGTACGACTCGATGGTGCAGGAGAAGGCCGTGGCCGACGCCCACCGCGACGATCCGCGCTACATGCAGGTGTTCCCGTCGTCGGAGATGACGGGCCTGCGCCGTCAGTGGCCGGTCAAGCCGACCTTCACCTACGGCGGCCTGAGCTACGGCAGTCTTGGCTAGGCCGGTCGAGCGCCTCAGCCACCACGACCTCTGCTTCGGTTGCGGCCAGGCCAACCTGTTCGGCCTCCAGCTCGAGCTGGAGCGCCGTGAGGGCGGAGGCGTGGCCGGCCGCTTCTTCGTGAAGCAGGACCACCAGGGCCCGCCCGGCTTCGCCCATGGCGGCGTGATAGCCACGGCGCTCGACGAGGCCATGAGCCTGCTGCTCCACGGAGCCGGGACTTTCGCCCTGACCGGGCGCCTGGAGGTGGAGCTTCAGGCCCCGGCGGTCGTGGGGACGTTCGTGGAGGTCGAGGCCGACGTGGCCGAGACCGAGGGCCACCGCGTGGTTCTCACTGCGTCCGCACGCGGGGAGGACGGCCCGATCGCCTCGGCGCGGGGCACGTTCGTGGAGGTCGGCCCGGCAGAGGCCGGCCCCTAGGGAGTGCGCGTGCACTGAGTCGCGCATAGCGCGACCAGCTGCACACTCGCCTCGAATCAGCCGGCGCGGGCGACCCGCTCGCAGCTGCGAACGCGATCGCTGCGATCGACGCGCGCCCGGTCGCGGCCGCTCCCGCAGGAGACGAGCTCCGCGCGCCCGTTAGCCGCCCGCACGCGGTCGCGGCCCGCGCCTGCGTCGTAGCGATTCACTCCCTGGCCGCCGACGAGCAGGTCGTCCCCGCGCCCGCCCGTCAGCCTGTCGGCGCCGGCCTGGCCGAACAACCGGTCGGCGCCGCTGTCGCCGATCAGGCAGTCGTGCCCGGCCCGGCCGCGGATCAGGTCGCGCCCTCCGAGCCCGAAGATCAGGTCCGGACCGGCAGTGCCGTTGAGCGTCTCGCTGCGCCTCGTGCCGAGCACCAGGGTGTCGCAGCCGCCCGGCCGCAGCGGATCGCGCGGCCCGCCGAAGCGCGAGCCGAAGTCCCGTGGCCCCTGAGCACCCCGGCTGCCGCCCGGCCCTCCGCCACCTCCTCCCGGAGCCCGGTCGACCCGGCCGTCGCCGTCCTCGTCGCCCTTTCCGGGCACGGTGACGGTGTTGCCGGTGACCGTCTTCGTGCCCGAGCCGTGCGGCGACGGCGGGCTGTCGAAGCAGCTCGCGCTGAGCTCCGGCATCAGGCGACGAGGCAGGGAGCGCCGCTCGATGGGCTGACGATCGCTGCCGCCCGCGCTCGAGGTCCCCCCCATGTAGATCCGCTCGCCGGTATCGACGTCAATCAGATTCAGGTTGCCGGTGTAGTTCGGGCTCGACGCGCCGCTGCAGTTGATGCTCCAATCGACGATCACGATCCAGGAGTTCGAGCTCAGGCGCTCGCCGAGCCGGGCCGAGACCTGCGGATTCGAGCTCACGTGGCCGGCCGCCGCGGGGGGCGCGAGGACCAGGCCCGCGAGCGCCAGCAGGAGGAAGCAGCGCCTCAGCACCCAGCCACCGTAACCCCGAATAGCATGAAGGGCAATGGCCGAGAACCTGACCCGCCAGATACTCAGCGAGCACCTCGTCGACGGGGAGCTCAAGCCGGGCGAGCCGATCGCCCTTCGGATCGACCAAACGCTGCTGCAGGACGCCACCGGCACGATGGCCTGCATGCAGTTCGAGCAGCTCGACGTGCCGCGGGTCAAGGTGGACCGGGCCGTCCAGTACATCGACCACAACGTCATCCAGCTCGACTACAAGAACCCCGACGACCACCGGATGCTCCAGGCGCTCGCGCGCAAGTACGGGATCGACTACTCGCGGCCGGGCAACGGCATCTGCCACTACGTGCACATCGAGCGCTACGCCAAGCCCGGCGACATCCTGGTCGGGGCGGACTCCCACACCACGACCAGCGGTGCGCTCGGCATGATCGCCATCGGGGCCGGCGGGCTCGACGTGGCCGTGGCGATGGGTGGCTACCCCTACGAGATCGCCTGTCCGGCGGTGGTCGAGGTCTACCTCGACAACGAGCTCGAGCGCCCCTGGGTGCAGGCCAAGGACATCATCCTCGAGCTGCTCCGGCAGCTGTCGGCGAGCGGCGGCAAGAACAAGGTGTTCGAGTTCACCGGCCCGGGGACCGCCGACCTGAGCGTGCCCGAGCGGGGCACGATCGCGAACATGATCGCCGAGCTCGGCGCCACCTCCGCCGTCTTCCCGCCCGACGACAACACGCGCGATTGGCTGCGCCGCCAGGAGCGCGAGGACGACTTCGAGGAGATCGGCCCGGACGAAGGCTGCGAGTACGACGAGCGGATCGAGATCGACCTCGCCGAGCTCGGTCCGCTCGTGGCCAAGCCGCAGAACCCGGACAACGTGGTACCTGTCGAGGAGGTCGCCGGGACGCCGGTGGAGCAGGTCTGCATGGGCTCTTCGGTCAACTCGGCCTACATCGACCTGGCGCTGCCGGGTGCGGTGCTGGCCGACAAGGGCGGCCAGCAGGTCTCCGAGCGCTGCACGGCGACGGCCACGCCGGGCTCGCGCCAGATCCTCGTGGCCATCGCCGAGTCCGGCGTCTACCGCCAGCTCGTCGAGGGCGGGGTGCGGATGCTCGAGCCGGTCTGCGGGCCCTGCGTGGGCATGGGCCAGGCTCCGCCCTCCGA
>DATACN010000409.1:0-2309 GCA_036258995.1 Thermoleophilaceae bacterium
CCGAGATGGTCGTCGACGGCCGGGTCGGCGCTGCGTCGGGCGGTCCCGGCGAGCGCGACGGTCTGGGCCCGCGCCCCCTCCCGGCGCAGGAGGAGCTCGGGGCTGGCCCCGAGGAACGCTCCCTCCGGCGTCCCCACGCAGAAGCAGAAGCAGGCCGGGAACACCTCGCGCAGCGCGCCGAGGACCGGCGCCGGATCGACCGGGCCGGGAGAGTGAACGCGCACCTCGCGTGCCAGCACCACCTTTTCCAGCTCGCCTGACCGGATCCGCTCGACCGCCTGGCGCACGGCCTCCTCGTAATGCGCCGGGGGCGCCGCGCTCGCGACGCGAGCGCGCTCGACCGGTGAGGGGTCCAGCAGCGGCATCGGGCTGGGCGCCAGGGACGCAAGCCGGCGGCCGACGCGCTCGATCGGCGAGCCCCCGTCGTCGTCGGGGTCGACCCGGACGCAGACCGTGAGGCGCGCCTCCCCCTTGTGGCGGATCAGCGCCAGCTCCGGCAGCGAGAGCCGGACCGGGTCGAACGACGACCACTCGGGCGACCCTCCGCCGTCGGCGGCGAACGCGAAGCCGCCCATCCATGCCGGCCCCGCCCCGGACGGCGCAGCGGGGTCGTCGGCCGGATCGCCCGCGAACACCCGTCGCGACAGGCTCCGCGAGCGGTGCGCAGCCTGCGAGAACCGGTCCCGCCCGCTCGCCTCGACGTTCGCGGCCTCGCCCAGCGCGGCCAGGGCAAAGGCGCCCCGGTCGGGCTGCTCGAGGCAGAAGTAGCGGTCGGTTGGCAGCCGGGCGGCCAGCACGACGGCGGTCACGTCGAGCTCGGGCGGCAGCGGCACGGTCACCGCGGCGAACGCCGGTCCGACTTCGCGCCGGGCGTACGCGATCGCTTGCCCGACTCGCTCGTCCAGCCGAGCGAGCGCGACCTGCGGGAGCTCGAAGGGGTTCCGGCCCGGGGCGGTCCGGAGGGCCACGCTCTCTACGTGGCGCCGCGGCCGCGGCTGACGGCGATCTCGCCGGTGCGGACCATTTCGATCAGCCCGAAGGGGCGGACCATCTCCTCGAAGGCCTCGATCTTGTCGTCGGTGCCCGTGACCTCCACTGTCACCGAGCGCTTCGAGACGTCCACGGTCTTGCCGCGGAAGATGTCGGTGAACTGCATCACCTGGGCGCGGGCGTCCCCGTCGGAGCAGGAGATCTTGAACAGCGCCAGCTCGCGCGCCACCGTCTCGTCGGGCTCGAGGTCGCGGATCTTGATCACGTGGACGAGCTTGTGCAGCTGCTTGGTGACCTGGTCGATCGGGTGGGCGGCGCCGTCGACGGTCAGCGTGATGCGCGACAGGCGCGAGTCGTCGGTGGGACCCACTGCCAGCGAGTCGATGTTGAAGCCGCGGCGGGCGAAGAGGCCCGCGATCCGCGCCAGCACACCGGGCTTGTTCTCGACCAGCAACGACAGGATGTGCTTGCGGCCGGTCCGTATCCCACCGGACGCCTCGAGGTCCTCCAGGTTGAGGACTTCCTTGGTGCCGGGCTCGCCCACTAGCCCACCATGTCCCTGGCGGCCCGTCCCGCAGGGATCATCGGGTAGCAGTTCTCTTCCTTTGTCACGTGCACATCGACCAGCACCGGCCCGTCCTCGGCCAGCGCGGTCTTCATCGCATCGACCAGCTCGCCCTTGTCGGTCACGCGCATGCCCAGGCAGCCGAAGGCGTCCGCGAGCTTGACCCAGTCGGGGCTGGCGCCCATCTCGACCGACTTGTAGCGACGGTCCCAGAACAGCTCCTGCCACTGGCGGACCATCCCCAGGTAGCCGTTGTTCATGATGAACACCTTCACCGGGATGTCCTCGGTCACGCAGGTCGCGAGCTCCTGCACGGTCATGATCAGCGAGCCGTCTCCGGCCAGGCAGACCACGTCGCGATCGGGCACCGCCACCTTCGCGCCCATGGCCGACGGTAGGCCGAAGCCCATCGTGCCCAGGCCGCCGGAGTTGATCCACCGGCGCGGCTCGGGGAAGTGGTAGTACTGCGCCGCCCACATCTGGTGCTGACCCACGTCGGAGGTCACGACCGCCTCGCCCCCGGTTGCGTCGTACAGCGCCTCGACCATGTACTGGGGCTTGATCTCGGAGTCGCCCGAGTCCTCGTAGCGCAGCGGGTGCTTCTCGCGCCAGCCCTCGATGCGCTGCCACCAGCCCTCGAGCCGTGACGAGTCGGTGTCGAGCGCCCGGTACTCGCGCGTGAGCTTGGGGAGGATCTTCTTCGCGTCGCCGACGATCGGGATGTGCGCCGGCACGTTCTTCGAGATCTCGGCCG
>DATACN010000410.1:0-10538 GCA_036258995.1 Thermoleophilaceae bacterium
GCAGGCGGCGGGCGAGCTCCAGCGCCTCGTCGCGCGAGCCCACCTCGCCCGCGAAGGCGGCCTCCTCGAGCTGCGCCAGGAGGCGGCCGAGCTCCGGCCCCGGCTCGATCGCGAGGCCCTCGGCCAGCTCGTCGCCGCGCAGCGGGAGCCGTGGCGGCCCGGAGGCGCGCCAGGCAAGCGCCTCACCCATCAGCTCGCGCGCCAGCTCCAGGTGGGCGGCGATCGCGCGCTCGGCGTTCTTGCCCCGCGTGGCCATGCGGTCGGCACAGGAGAGAAGGGTCACCTCGACCTCCACCGGCGCGGTGCGCTTGAGGTAGTGGTAGACGACGCGCCGGTCGAGCGGGGCGTGCCGGACCAGGAAGCCGAGCACCAGGTGGTGGCGGGTAAGGCCCTCGACGAAGCGGCTGAAGCGCTCGCTCGTGCGCAGGCGGCGGCACAGCGAGCGCACCATCTCCTCGCCGAGCGAGTCGTGCCCGATGAACGTGATCCGTCCGTCGGGGCGCATCCCGCGGGTGGCGGGCTTGCCGACGTCGTGGAGCAGCGCCCCGAAGCGCAGCCCCTGCCCGCGCGTCAGCTCGTCGGCGAGCGGCTCGCCGAGCAGCTCGCGCAGCGGGGGCGCAGAGTCGCCGAAGACCTCGTCGAGCCGGCCCTCCAGCTCGATCTGGCGCTCGAGCACCGCGACCGTGTGCTCGAACACGTCGAGGTGGTGGTACTGGCTCTGCTCCACCCCGTGCAGGGCCCCGAGCTCGGGCAGCACGGCGCCGAGCAGTCCCAGCCGGTCGCTGAGCCGCAGGCCGTCGACCGCACCGTCGGCGATCACCAGCCGGCGCAGCTCGGCGAAGGTGCGCTCCGGCGCGGCGGCGGTCACCCGCGGCGCCGCCTCGCGAGTCAGCCGCTCGGTCTCGGCCTCCGGCGCGAAGCCCAGCTCCGCGGCCAGTCGCGCCAGCCTGAGCGGCCGCAGCGGGTCCTCCTCGTAGGCGCGCGGCCCCACCACCCGCAGCACGCGCGAGTCGAGGTCCCCGCGGCCTCCGTGCGGGTCGATCAGCTCGCCGTCGCCGTGCAGCTCGCGGGCCATCGCGTTGACGGTGAAGTCGCGCTTGGCCAGGTCGGACTCGATCGAGTCGCCCTGGAGCGGGGCGAAGTCGTAGGTCCTGCCGGCCTTGCGGTCGATCACCCGCCACGCACCGAAGGCCTCGGACAGGCGGAACACCGGGCCCCGCAGCTCGGACGCCAGCGCGCGGGCGGCGCGCTCGGGGTCGCCTGCCACCGCCAGGTCGACGTCGACCACCGGGCGGCCGAGCAGCTCGTCGCGCACCGAGCCGCCGACGAGCCAGGCGCGCTCTCCTGCCAGGGCCTCGATCACCGCAGGTGGAGGCGGCGCACCCGCGGTGTCAGCCCGCAGGTGACCTCGTAGTTGATGGTCTCGAGCCGCCGCGCCACCTCCTCGCAGAGGATGCGCTCGCCGCCCTGCTCGCCGATCATCACGCAGGGCGCGCCCACCTCGACGTCGGTGTCGTGGCCCAGGTCCACGGTCAGGTTGTCCATGCTGATGGTGCCCACCACCGGCCGCCGCACGCCGCCCACGAGCACGTCGCAATCGTTGGAGAGGGCGCGTCGCCAGCCGTCCCCGTAGCCGATCGGGACCGTCGCCACCCAGGTCGCGTCGTCAGCCCGCCAGGTTCGGCCGTACCCGGCGCTGTCCCCGGGCTCGAAGCGCTTGACCGCCGCGACCCACGACTCCAGCGATAGCGCCGGCTCGAGGCCGCGGTCGGTGGGATCGGCCTGGAAAGGGTCGAGCCCGTAGATCGCGATCCCGCAGCGCACCATGTCGAAGTGGCTGTCGGCGTCCCGGAACGCCGCGGCGCTGTTGGCCGCGTGCACGACGAGCCCGGGGTGGCGCGCCTTGAGCTCGCGGGCGAAGGGCGCGAAGCGCTCGAGCTGGGCCGGGAAATGGTCGTCGCCGGGCTCGTCGGCGGTGGCGAAGTGCGTCATCACGCCGGCCAGCTCGAGCCGCTCGTCGTCGGCCACGAGCTCCGCCACCGCGCGCGCTTCGTCGGCGTCGGCGGTCCCGAGCCTCCCCATCCCGGAGTCGAGCTTCACGTGCACGCGCGGCGGCCGAGCGCCCGCCAGCGCGTGTTCCGCCACCGCTCGCGCGAAGCCCTCGCGCCAGGCGACCACGTCGGCGTCGGCCTCGACGGCGGTCCGGAGCTCGTCATGCGTCAGCGCGCCCATCACCAGCACCCTTCCGGCGATGCCATGCCGCCGCAGGTCCTCGGCCTCCGCCGCGGTGGCCACCGCGAGCCACGAGGCGCCGCCCTGTAGCGCGGCCTTCGCGCTCCAGACCGCCCCGTGTCCGTAGCCGTCCGCCTTGACCACGGCGCAGAGCTCGGCGCCCTCGGAGAGCAGGCCGCGGAGGCGGGCGCAGTTGCGCTCGATTGCGCCGAGGTCGATACGGGCTACGGCGCGCTCGGGTGCGCTCACGCCGCGAGGGCGCCGAGCACGTCCACGCGCGTGACGACGCCCACGAGACGGCCGTCCTCGACCACCGGCAGCCGGTTGTGACCGGTCTCGTGAATCGTGCGAGCGGCGTCCCGCACGCTCGTGTCCGGCTCCACGGTCTTGGGATCGGCGGTCATCATGTCCGCCGCGCTCGAGGCGAACGCCTTACGCAGGCGCTCCTCGAACCTGCCCAGCGGCTCGAGGAAGACGGTCCCGCCGAACAGGTTCACGTAGTGCGGGATGTGCAGGTCGCCCTCCTCGTCCGGCAGGACGAGGTCGGCCTCGGTGACGATGCCGACGCAGCGGCCGTCGCCGTCCACGACGGGCACGCCCGGCAGCTCGTTGTCGCGCAGCGCCCGCACCACCTCCTCCACGGTCGCGTCCGGAGACACGGTCACCGGGTCGGGATCCATGATCTCGCGCACCAGCTCGGCCATTGCGCGACCGAATCTACCGCGAGAGTCCGGCCGGAAGGCAGTCGATCACGTCGCCCGCGATCACGTGGTCGGCGCCGTGGCGGCCGGCCGCGGCGCGGCCCGCCCGGGCGTGTGCCAGCGCGCCCAGGCAGGCCGCGTCGAGCGGGCCGAGCCCCTTCGCGAGCAGGGCGCCGATCAGGCCGGAGAGCACGTCGCCCGTGCCGGCCGTGGCCAGAGCCGGGCTGCCCCCCGCGCTCACGCCGATTGGGCCGCCGGGGGCGACGCAGAGCGTGTCGTCGCCCTTCAGGAGCACGACGGCCCCGCTCAGCTCAGCCGCCTCGCGCGCCCGGGCCAGCCGGTGGGCCTCGACGTCATCGGAATCGGTTCCCAGCAGCCGCGACAGCTCGCCGGCGTGCGGCGTCAGCACGGTCGGCGCCTTGCGCTCGCGAAGCGACTCGAGGCGCTCCGCGTGCGCGTTCAGCCCGTCGGCGTCGATGAGGAGAGGGGCGCGCACCGACTCCGCCACCCGGCGGGCGAAGTCGAGTGCGGGCTCGGAGCGGCCTATCCCCGGGCCCAGCACCACCGCGCCGGCGCGCTCGGCCATCTCCTCGACCACCTCGACCCCTTCCGGGCTGTGGGCGCCGTCTTCGTCGGGCAGCCCGCGGCTCATCTGCTCGAGCAGGCGCATGTCCATAGCCGGCTGCACCGGACCGGGGACGGCCACCTGCACGTAGCCGGCCCCGCTGCGGGCGGCCGAGAGGGCGGCCATGGCCGGAGCCCCCGTCAGGCCCATGCTGCCGCCGACCACGACCACCACGCCCGACTGGAACTTCGAGCCGAAGCGCTCCCGGCGCGGGAACAGGTCGAGCACGGACTCCGAGATCAGCCCGGTGCCCTCTCCACTCGGAGCGCCGCGGGGGATGCCGATCTCGATGACGTCGACGGTCCCCGCGTGCAACGCGCCGGGCGCCACGTGCAGGCCGACCTTGGAGCCGTGGAAGGTGGCGGTGGTTTGCGCGCGGACCGCGTCGCCCTCCACCTCGCCGGTCGACGCGTTGACCCCGGAGGGGACGTCGCAGGCGACCACCGGCGCGTCCTGCGCGTTGATCGCAGCGATCGCGCCGGCCACCGGCTCGCGCGGCTTGCCCTCGAATCCGGTGCCGAGCAGGGCGTCCACCACCACCCCGGAGCCCTCGAGCCGCCCGGCTTCGAACGGCTCGGGCCGGTCGCCGGGCAGCCGCTCGAGGTTCTCGCGCGCATCGCCGCGCAGCTCCTCGAGCGGCGCGGTCGACAGCACTTCCACCTCGCGCCCCTCCTCGCGAAGCAGGCGCGCGGCCACCAGGCCGTCGCCGCCGTTGTTGCCCTTCCCCACCACGATCCGCGCGGGGCCGGGGCGCGCGACGGCGGCGGCCACTCGGGCCAGGCCCACCCCCGCCCGCTCCATCAGACCGAGCGAAGGCACACCCTGGTCCTGAATGGCCCACGAGTCCGCGGCCCGCATCTCCTCCGCCTCGAACAGGGGCTCGAGCCAGGAGGGGAGCGCCACGGCCTACTCGACCGTGACGGTCTTGGCCAGGTTGCGCGGCTGGTCCACGTTCAGGCCGCGCGCGCGGGCGATCCGGTAGGCGAGCAGCTGGAGCGGGATCACGGCGAGGATCGGCTGGAACAGCCAGTCCGTGCGCGGCACGTACACGATCTCCTCGGCGTGCTCCGCGACGTGGGTCGAGCCGTCGGTGGCCACCGCGATCACATGTGCGCCGCGCGCCCGCACCTCGGCCACGTTGGAGAGCACCTTGTCGAGCACCGGGGAGTCGGTGGCCACGCACACGACCGGGGTGCGATCGTCGAGCAGCGCGATCGGGCCGTGCTTCATCTCGCCGGCCGCGTAGGCGTCCGTCGGGATGTAGGAGATCTCCTTCAGCTTGAGAGCGCCCTCCAGGCAGACGGACAGGCCTACGTGCCGTCCCAGGTAGAGGAAGAAGCCGGCGTCCTTCCAGTGCTCGGCTATGCGCGTGACCGGCTCGTCGACCTCCGCCAGCATCCCTGCGATCGCGCCCGGCATCTCTCGCAGCTCGCGCGACAGGTTGGCGAGCACGTCGGGCTCGAGCGTGCCGCGCAGCTCGGCCAGCCGCAGCGCCAGCAGGTACATGGCGGCGACCTGGGCGACGAAGGTCTTGGTGGCCGCCACGCCGATCTCGAGGCCCGCCCGGGTGAACAGCACGCCGTCGGAGTCGCGCGTGGCCTGACTGCCCATGACGTTGGTGATCGCGAGCACCTTCGCCCCCCGCTCGCGCGCCAGGCGCATGGCGGCCAGCGTGTCCGCCGTCTCGCCCGACTGCGAGATGCCGATCACGAGGTCCTCGGGTCCGAGCACCGGGTTGCGGTAGCGGAACTCCGAGGCGATGTCCATCTCGACCGGCACCCTCGCCCACCACTCGATCGCGTAGCGGCCCACGAGCCCGGCGTGGTACGAGGTGCCGCAGGCGACGACCACGACGCGGCGGAAGCCGCGGAGCTCGTCGTCGGAGATCCCGATGTCCCCGAGCCGCACTCCGGTGTCGGTCAGGCGGTCGGCCACCGTCTCGGCCACGGCGTGGGGCTGCTCGTGGATCTCCTTGAGCATGAAGGTCTCGTAGCCGCCCTTCTCGGCGGCGTCGTCGTCCCAGTCGACCTCGTCGACAGCGCGCTCGACAGGCGCTCCCGACGCGTCGACGAAGCGGGCTCCCTTCGGGGTGATGGCCACGATCTCGCCGTCCTCGACCAGCTGGACGCGCCGCGTCTCGGCGAGGAACGCGGGAATGGCCGATGCGATGAAGCTCTCGCCGTCCCCAAGTCCGACTACGAGTGGGCACTCCTTGCGCGCTCCCACGAGCAGGTCGGGCTGGTCGGCACACATGGCGACGAACGCGTAGTGACCGCGCAGCTCGTTGTAGGCCGAGCGGACCGCCTCGACCAGGTCGCCGTCGAGCCTGTTGGCTATGAGGTGGGCGACCACCTCGGCGTCGGTCTCGGAGCTGAACTCCGCGCCCTCGCGGCCCAGCCGCTCGCGCAGCTCGGTCCAGTTCTCGACGATGCCGTTCAGCACGATGTGCACCCGACCCGACGTGTCCCAGTGCGGGTGGGCGTTCTCCGTCGTTACGCGGCCGTGGGTGGCCCAGCGCGTATGGCCGATCCCGGTGCGGCCCTGGAGCTCACCCGCCCCGTTCGTGCGCGCGCTGACCGCCGCGTCGAGCCGCGAGAGGTTTCCGACCGCGTGAACCGAGTCGATCGACCCGTTCGTGATGAGGGACAGGCCGGCCGAGTCGTAGCCGCGGTACTCGAGCTTGCGCAGGCCCGAGAGCAAGAGCTCCCGGCACTCCCGCGGTCCCACGTATCCGATGATTCCGCACATTTCGAGGCCGCCCAGGGTACCCGCTCGCGAGGCGCGCTCCCGCGCGTGGTCAGCCGCCGAGCTCGCGCTCGACAACGGCGGTGAGCCGCCCGGCTACGTCCTCGCACTCGTCCTCGCCGGGGGCCTCGACCATCACCCTCACCAGCGGCTCGGTGCCCGAGGGGCGCACGAGCACGCGGCCGCGCCCATCCAACGCCTTGCTCTCCTCCTCGACCGCCTTCCACACGCCCTTGGCCGACTCGAGCGCGTCGCGGTCGGCCAGGTCGCGATCGCCCAGCGCCTCGAGTGCCAGCAGGGCCGAGGCCGTGCCGTCGCCCGCGGGGACGAAGCCGGTGTCGATGATGTGGCCGGACTGCTCGCCGCCGAGAGCCCAGCCGCGCTTCATCAGCTCGGCGAGCACGTGGCGGTCGCCCACCGGAGTGGTCGCGACCGCGATGCCGGCGCCCTCCATGGCGCGGTGGAAGCCGAAGTTCGTCATCACCGTGACAGCGACCCCGTCCCCCTTCAGGCGTCCGTTGCCGCGCAGGTGCAGGGCGGCCAGCGCCATCAGCTCGTCGCCGTCGACCACGCTGCCCTCGCGGTCGACGGCCAGCACCCGGTCGCCGTCGCCGTCGAAGGCGAAGCCCACGTCGTGGGCGCCGTCGCCCATCGCCTCGATCAGCGGGTCGAGGTGGGTGGAGCCGCAGCCGCGGTTGATGTTGCGGCCGTCGGGCTCCGCGCAGACCGTGGTGAGGTCTGCGCCCAGGCGGCGGAAGATCTCGGGTGCCGTCCGGTAGGTCGCCCCGTTTGCGCAGTCGAGCAGCACCCGCTTCCCGCTCAGGTCGAGGTCGCGGAAGCGCAGCTCGAGCTCGCGCACGTAGTCGCCGCCGGCGCCGTGCAGCTCGCGCACACGGCCCATCCGGCCGGCCGGCGCCGGCTCACCGGCGTGCACGAGCCGCTCGATCTCGGCCTCGCTCTCGTCGCCGAGCTTGGTCCCGTCGGGGCCGAAGAACTTGATGCCGTTGTCCTCGTAGGGGTTGTGGGAGGCCGAGACGACCGCCGCCAGGTCGAACCCGTAGCGGCGCAGCAGCAGGGAGGCTCCCGGTGTCGGGAGCACGCCGCCGAGCAGCGCGTGCCCGCCGGCCGCCGCGACCCCGGCGGCGAGCGAGGCCTCGAGCATCTCGCCCGACTCGCGCGTGTCGCGCACGATCAGCACCTGCGGCGACTCGGCCGGCGACAGCCGCGTGGCGGCACGGCCCAGCGCAAGCGCGAGCTCCGCCGTCAGGAGCTCGCCGGCGACACCGCGCACTCCGTCCGTCCCGAACAGCTTGCGCCCGGCGTCCACCGGGAGGGCCACCTAGTGGTCTCCGGAGGCGACCACTAACGCTTCGAGAACTGCGGCCGCTTGCGGGCTTTCTTCAGCCCGGCCTTCTTGCGCTCCTTGACCCGCGGGTCGCGGGTGAGGAAGCCGCGCCGCTTCAGCTCGACACGCAGGTTGGGATCGGCCTCGACGAGGGCTCGCGCGATTCCATGCCGCAGCGCGCCGGCCTGGGAGGACACCCCGCCGCCGTGGATCTTCGCCACCACGTCCATGCGGTTCTGGTAGCCGGCGGTCTCGAGGGGTTGCATGGCCATGCGCTGGAGCTTGACCCGCGGGAAGACCTGGTCCAGATGCCGCCCGTTGATCGTGAAGACGCCATCGCCGGGCTTGAGGATGACCCTGGCCACGGCGCTCTTGCGCTTGCCGGTGGCCAGGTAGCGGGCGTCGGCGGCCAGGTCGAGCGGCTCGCGGGCGACCGGAGCGGGCTCGGCCGGCTCGTCCGGCACGGGCTCGGCTTCGGCCTCTGGCGCCGCCTCATCGGCGTACGCGGCCTCGACGTCGGCGAATTCCCGCGCTGCCTCCTCGCGCGCTTCCTCCTCGAGCACGAGGTCGGGCTCGAGATGCGCGCCCGGAATGACCTCCTCCTGCTTCTGGTCCTTCTTTCGCTCGCGCCGCGGGCGCTCGGCCTGGGCCGCGTCGGCGGGGGCGGCCTCCCCGGTGGCGTCCTCTGCGGAAGCGGCGTCCTCCGGGGCGGCGTCCTCGGCGGGCTGCTCTGCCGGGCCGCCCTCCGCGGGAGCGGTCTCGGCGGGCGCGTCGCCCGCACCGCCGCCCTCGGGAGGCGCGTCCTCCGCGCCGCCCTCGGGGGCCTCTTCGCCCTCGGGCTGCCGCTGCTCGTCGCGCTCTTCCTCGGCCATCAGGCCTCTACCTCCATGGGCTCCGGCTTCTGCGCCTCGTGCGGGTGCTCCGGGCCTGCGTAGATCTTCAGCTTCCGGAGCTGGGCGCGGCCCAGCCGGTTGCGGGGCAGCATCCCGCGTACCGCCAGCCGGATTACCTCCTCGGGGCGCCGCTCGAGCATGTCGCCGAGCGTGCGTGCGCGCAAGCCGCCCGGGTAGCCCGAGTGGCGGCGGTAGAGCTTCTCCTCGCGCTTGCGGCCGGTCACCACGATCTTCTCGGCGTTGACGACGATCACGAAGTCCCCGACGTCGACATGGGGCGTGTACTCGGGCTTGCGCTTGCCGCGCAGGGCGTCGGCGATCTGGGTGGCAAGGCGGCCCAGGGTCTTGCCGGTGGCGTCCACCACGAGCCAGTTGCGCTCGCGCGTCGCTGCTGTGGCTACGTAGGTCTTCATAAACGCAGAACTGGCCGCCCGGAGCGGCGGCGGCCGCGGCCAAGTGTGGCACACGCCGCCTGACCTGTGGGGGTCGGTTACGCCCGGCGCGTGGGCGCCCGGGACCGAGGGTATACTCGCGCCGAGTTTCAGAGCCTGCCTAATCCCCGGGGTCGCCGTGGCCGCGGGGAACGGGGGAACCGATCGGGGGCCGTCGAACAGGTCCCCGAAGGGGCGAATCGCCATTGGGCCGCGTGCCCGCCGGCGTAGCGTCGCTCTTTCGACGCGAGCCCGACAGCTAACCCCGTAGGCCGGAGAAAGAGAGGCCAAGGAGTTTGCGAGACAGCCGTGTTCGCGGGGGGCTTCGGGCTAGCGCCGTAGGTGGTTGCGTGCTCGTTGCGGCTGCCGTGGCCGGCTCGGCCCAGGCGGCCGGCTCGGGTGGAGGCGGCGCCGTGTACGTGGCCAAGCCCGAGGTGGCGAAGGTCACCTGCCTGCGCCGCTGCGCCTCACGCCGCCGGGCCCAGGGCGGCAGCACGCTCAAGATCGGCGGCCGCTCGCTCGGCGACGTCGCCACCGTCGTCTTCCACGGCAGCTACGGCCGCTCCGACGACGCCGTCGCGAAGGTCAGGTCCGGCAGCGAGACGAGGGTTCACGCACGCGTCCCGGTCGGTGCCGTGACCGGGCCGGTCTCGGTCGTCTCGGCCGGCGGGGTCGGCTCGGCGAAGACCCGCTCGATCGCGATCCTCCCGCCCCCGCCGCCCGCCCCCAACGCGCAGCTCTCCCCCGCCCCCGGCCCCAGCGCGCCCGGCGCCCCGGCGATCGAGACCGGCACGAGCCGAACCAAGGCCTTCGTCGGCGCGCGCCGCGCGGTGACGTTCTCCTACCGGCTCTCGGCAGCGGCCCCCGTCGACGTCACCGTCGAGCTCGTCCGCGCCACCGACGGGACGGCCGTGACGGCCTGGCCCGCCACCGCGGTCCCGCCCGGCGAGGTGCGCACCGTGACCTGGAGCGGCAGCATCAACGGCGCCGCCGCGGCCCCGGGCCGCTACTCCTTCCGGCTCACCGCGCAGGGCTCGAACGGGCAGGTGGCCCGCAGCGCCCAGGCCCAGGACTTCCAGCGCGACGCCTTCGACCTGTACGACCACGTCTTCCCCGTTCGCGGGCGCCACAACTTCGGTGGGGGCGGCGCGCAATTCGGGGCCGGTCGTGGCGGGCGCTCACACCAGGGGCACGACGTGTTCGCGCGCTGCGGCACCCGCATGGTCGCCGCCCGAGGCGGCCGAGTGCAGTACTCCGGCTACCACGGCGCCGCCGGCAACTACATCGTGATCGATGGAGCGGGCACCGGCGTCGACTACGCGTACATGCACCTCTCCGAGCCGTCCCCCTTCCGCGCGGGCGACCGCGTGTACACCGGCCAGCAGATCGGCGCCGTGGGCGAGACCGGCAACGCCCGCGGCTGCCACCTGCACTTCGAGACGTGGGGAGAGCCCGGCTGGTACCAGGGCGGGAGGCCGTTCGACCCGCTGCCCTCGCTCCAGGCATGGGACGCCTGGAGCTAGCGACGCCGCCGATCAGGGCCTGAAAGCGGGAGGGGCCCGCGCC
>DATACN010000411.1:0-5351 GCA_036258995.1 Thermoleophilaceae bacterium
GACCGCCAGCATGATCCCGCTGATCCCCCCGAGCGTGAACATCGTGATGAAGCCGAGCGCGAACAGCATCGGCGTTCGCAGGTGGATCAGCGGGATCATGCTGGCGGTCATCCCGGTGGTGATCCACGTCTCGGACACCTACTTCGTGGTGGCCCACATCCACTACGTGCTGTTCGGCGGCAGCGTGTTCACGATCTTCGCCGGCATCTACCACTGGTTCCCGAAGATGACCGGCCGGATGTACGACGAGACCCTCGGCAAGATCCACTTCTGGCTCTCGTTCGTGTTCTTCAACCTCACCTTCGGCCCCATGCACTTCGTGGGCATCGACGGCATGCCGAGGCGGGTGGCCGACTACGCCGAGCAGTTCGCGACGCTCAACGCGGTCATCAGCGTCTCGAGCTTCATCTTCGGCCTGTCGTTCCTGCTCTTCCTCTACAACATGATCGCCTCCTGGCGGCACGGGCCCAGGGCCGAGGGCAACCCCTGGCGCGCGCACTCGATCGAGTGGCAGGTGTCCTCGCCGCCGCCGGTGTTCAACTTCGCCGAGGTGCCGACGGTGGTCGGCGGGCCCTACGAGTACGGGGTGCCCGGCGCCGTGCACGCGGTCTTCAAGGAGAAGGAGGCCGCCGCCGCAGCGGCTCCGGCGCCGGCCGGGGGCGGTGGCGCGCCGCCCCCCACTGATCCATGACCGAGGGCGCTTCGGACGCCAGGCGCATCCTCGTGGTCGCGAACGAGACCGTGGCGGGCAAGCCGCTGATCGACGCGATCAAGCGGCGGGCCAAGGAAGGACCGGTCTCGGTCTACGTGGTCTGCCCGCAGAACCAGCCCCGGCACGGGTCGGTGATCTACGACACCGAGGTGATGGCGGCAGCCGAGAACCGGCTCAAGATGACGCTCGCGCTGCTCCACGAGGAGGGCATCGAGGCCGAGGGCGCGGTGATGGACCCCGATCCCTACGCCGCGGCCACCGACGCGCTCGGCGAGCGTGAGTTCGACGAGATCATCGTCTCCACCCATCCTGAGACGCGCTCGGGCTGGCTGCGCCAGGGCCTGCCCGACCGGTTGGCCAACGACACCGGTCTCCGAGTCGAGCATGTGGTCGTAGACGTCGAGGCCGAGCACGAGGAGGGCCTGAAGCACACGCTCGTGGTGGCCAACCAGACGGTCGGCGGCGAGGAGCTGATCGGGCTGCTGAAGAAGAAGGCGAGCGAGGAGCCGCGTCGCTTCATCGTGATCTCGCCGCAGTCCGGCGGCGAGGCCGACGACGGACACGCCCACGAGCGGCTGGCGCACACCCTGCACGAGCTCGAGCAGGCCGGCCTCGACGCCGTCGGGCAGGTGGTCCACCCCGACCCCTTCACCGCCATCCAGAACGCGCTGCGCTCATACGGCGCCGACGAGGTCGTGATCTCGACCTTCCCGGGGGCGCGCTCGGGCTGGCTTCGAAACGACCTGATCGAGCGGGTCCGGTCGTCCACCAACAAGCCGGTCGAGCACGTCGAGAGCGAGGGCTGATGGAATCGGCTTCCGTCTCCATCGCCGGCGACCTCAAGCAGCAGCACCCGGTCGACCACCACGAGGAGCACCCGCCCGAGCCGAACGTCTCGTCGCGGGTGGAGGCCCAGTTCCTCGGGATGCTGCTTTTCATCATCTCCGAGATCATGCTCTTCGGAGCGTTCTTCACGGCCTACTTCTTCATCAGGGTCGTGGGAGAGGCGCCCTGGCCGGCCGAGGGCGAGGAGCTTCCGAAGGTGATCGCCGGCGTGAACACCGCGGTCCTGCTCTCGTCGAGCTTCACGATGCACTGGGCGCTCGAGGGAGCGCGCAACGAGAACCGGCGCGCGCTGCAGGCGGGGATCCTGACCACCTTCCTGCTGGGGCTGACGTTCCTGACCGTGCAGGTGAACGAGTACGTCCACCTGGGCTTCGCTCCGCACGACAACGCTCAGGGCACGATCTTCTACGGCCTGACCGGACTGCACGGCGCCCACGTCTTCGTAGGCCTGACACTGCTGGCCTTCGCGACGATCCGCGCCTTCCGCGGCCACTACACGGCGAAGGAGCACCGCGGCGTCGAGGTGCCGGGGATCTACTGGCACTTCGTCGACGTCATGTGGATCTTCGTCTACACGACGATCTACATCATCTAGGCGTGCTCAACCCGCTTCGCTCCGAGCAGGAGGCCTTCCGGTTCCTGCTTTACGTGGCCGCCGTGGTCGCCGTGATCGTCGCGGCGATACTGCTCGTCCGCGCTCTTTGAGCGCCGACCTCGAGCTCGCCGAGCGCGCCGCCAGGGCGGCGGGCGCCGTGCTGATGGAGCGCTTCGGCGGTCCCGCCAGGGGCCTGGGGCACAAGACCTCCGACACCGACCTCGTCTCCGACGCCGACCGGGCGGCTGAGAAGGTGATCCGCGAGCTGCTGGAGGCCGAGCGGCCCGACGACGGCCTGATCGCGGAAGAGGGCTCGCGCCAGGAGGCCTCGAGCGGCCGGCGCTGGGTCGTGGACCCGCTCGACGGCACCGTCAACTTCCTCTACGGCATGCCCCACTGGGCCGTGAGCATCGGGCTCGAGGACGGTCAGGAAGTCACCGCCGGGGTGGTCTTCGACCCGACCCGCGAGGAGTGCTTCCGGGCCGCGCGCGGCGCCGGCGCCGAGCTGAACGGCCAACCCATCCGGGTGCGCGAAGGCCAGCCGCTCGACCGGGCGATGATCGCCACCGGCTTCAGCTACCAGCCCGAGCGCCGGGCGGCCCAAGCCGAGGTGGCGGCGGGGGTGCTGCCCGAGGTGCGCGACATCCGCCGGGCGGGTGCGGCAGCGCTCGACCTGGCCTGGCTGGCCGCCGGCCGCCTGGACGGCTACTACGAGCGCGGCCTCTCACCCTGGGACTGGGCCGCGGGCCGCCTGCTGGTGGAGGAGGCCGGCGGGGCTGTGGTGGAGATGCCCGGCGAGCCGCTGGGCCTGGTGGCCGCGAGCCCTGCCCTGCTCGAGCCCCTCTGCGCCGCGCTCGGCGCCGAGGCGCCTACTCGCCGCGGTCCAGCAGGTAGTCGACCAGCATCTTGAGCTGCTCGTCGTCGAGCTGGTCGAAGGCCGGCATGGCGCCCTGCTGGAAGCCCTGGACGGTGAAGGCGTCGGGCTCGACGATCGACTCGCGCACGTACTCGTCGGGGCTCTTGCCGGGCTCGCGCTCTCCCGCCGCGGACGCGAGGTCCTCCAGGCTCGGGCCGACGGTCCCGGTGGCGCCGGCCTTGGCCAGGCGGTGGCAGGACGCGCAGCCGGCGGCCTGGAAGATCTGCTCGCCGGTGTTCGCCTGGGCAAGGCCGGCCGAGGCGAGAGCGCCGGTGTCCTGGCCGCGCTTGCCGGCGACGGCGGCGACGTAGGCCGCCACGTCGATGGCGTCGTTGCCCGTCACGAGGTTCGGCGGCATCTGGCTGCTGCGCCGCACGTTCGCGATCTGGTCCTGGACCACGCCCCGCACCGTGGCCTCGTTCATGCCGTCCTCGTAGGCGGCGTCGAACGCCTGGTCGAGGTTGGGTCCCGTGGTGCCCTGGGCGTTGGCCCGCGAGAGCACGTGGCAGGAGCCGCACTTCTGGATGAACAGGGCCTTGCCGTTGACCAGGTCGGGCTCGTGCTCGCGCCCGCAACCGCTCCCGAGCAGGGCGGCGGGGACGATGACCAGTGCGGCAACGGCGACCGCGGCCGTGTGTCGAGGCAGCCTCACGGGCGCGGAACACTAGCCGCTGGCGGGGCCGGACGGCGGGGCCGGCGAGGGCACCTCGGGCAGCTCGCCGAGGCGCCCGAGAGCGGCCTTCACGACCCCTTCCGCGACCCCCTCCCAGCCGTAGCGCTCGCGCGCAAGGCGGGCCAGCGAGGTACGGGCGCACTCCCGGCGGCCCGGCTCGGCCTCGAGCCAGGCGACGAGCCTGGAACCGATGTCTTCGACCATCCCCGGGCCGAGCTCGAAGGAGAGAAGCGGCCTGATGTCCTCCTCGACGGCCGGCGCCAGCGTCGCGGTGACCTCGGCCATTCCCGAGTGCGCTGCCGACACCGGCAAGGCACCGCAGGCCGCCGCCTCGGCGGCGACCATCCCGAAGGCCTCCGGGAAGGTGCTGGGCATCACGAGCGCCTCGCAGGCCGAAAGCAGCCCCGGCAGTTGCTCGTGCTCCAGCCGGCCGGTGAAGTGGACGCGATGGTCGAGGCCGGAGGCGGACGCCAGGTAGGCCTCGCGGCGCTCGCCCTCGAGGCCGTCGAGGAACGCGGCCAGGTAGCGCAGCTCTCCGGCGGGCCCGCCCTCGAGCTCGCGCCCGCGGGCCGCGATATCGCGCGCCATGGCGAGGTCGCCGTCCGACAGCGCCGAGACCAGGCGCCGAAGCGCGTCCCCGTACTCGCCGAACCCGACCACCACGAGCCGCGCGTCCGGCACGCGGGCGAGCACGAGCGGCCAGGCCGCCAGGAGCAGGTCCACCCCCTTCGACACGATCAGCTTGCCCACGTAGGCGACCAGGCGGTCGCGGCGCGGGTCGAGCTCCCGCAACGCCTCGGGGGCCGAGGCCTCTCCGCCCCACTCCGCGGGCGCGTCCTCGAGTCGCCGGGCCAGCTCGTCGAGCCCGGCGGCGGCCTCGTCCGGAGGGCGGGGGCGGAAGCTGTGCACGTCCACACCCGGCGGCCCCAGGCGGGTCCGCTCGGGCAGGCCCCGCTCTCCCGTGACCTCCCAGAGGCTCTCCGCCGTATGGCGGGAGCCGACCAGCACGCCCGAGGCGCCCCGCAGCCCCTCCAGCGCGTAGGGCAGGAACCTCTCGCGGTGGGGGCGCACCACGTACTCGAGCGCGCTGCCGTGGATCTTCACCGCGTATGGAACTGCCCCTTCGAGGCCCCGTGCCAGGATCACCGGGCCCATGACGAGGTGGTTCGCCAGGGCCACCTCGGGCTCTACGCGCGCCGCCAGCTCGCGGACCGCGGCCACGTTCGCCTCGAGGTAGCGCTCGAGCTGCTCTTCGCTCAGCTCCGGGAAGGGCATGGCCTCGAAGCCGTCGTAGCGGTCGGCCACGTAGACCGGGAGCAGGCCGTGGATGTCCGGCCGGTACACCGCGCACCGCTCGCCATCGACGAAGTCGAGCTCCTCGGCCCGGCGGTCCTGGCAGAACAGGTGCACCTCGTGCCCGAGCCGGACGAGTGCCGCGGCCAGGCTGGCGTTGTAGACGTTGCTGCCGGTGCCCCGCAGCAGGTAGCCGTGGAAGATCAGGACCCGCACCGGCCCCCACGCTATTCTCCCCGCCGCCCATGCCCCCTCGCCAGCTATACCGCCTGCGCTCGCGCTCCGACCGGGAGATCATCAGCGAGGTCGAGCCGGG
>DATACN010000412.1:0-4163 GCA_036258995.1 Thermoleophilaceae bacterium
GGAGTCGAGGTGGGGGACAGCATCCGCTTCGACGTCGTCCACGGCCACGACTGGCTGGTGGCCTCGGCCGGCGACCACCTGGCCAAGCGCTTCCGCTGCCCGCTGGTCGTCACGATCCACGCCACCGAGTACGGCCGTCACCAGGGCTGGGTCGACGAGCATCCGCAGTCCTACATCCACGGCGTCGAGCACTGGATGGCAAACCGCGCCGAGCGCGTGATCACCTGCTCCGCCTACATGCGCGAGCACGTGTCCGACATCTACGGCCTGGACGAGGCGCGGATATCGGTGATCCCGAACGGCATCGACCCCAGCGAGCTCGTCCCCGTGGACGACCTCGGCGCGCTGCGCTCGCGCTTCGCGAAGCCCGACGAGCGGCTGGTGCTGCTGGTGGGCCGGCTCGTCTACGAGAAGGGCTTCCAGCTCGCGCTCGAGGCCCTGCCGCGCCTGATCGAGCGGCTCGGCGACGTGCGCTTCATCGTGGCGGGCTCGGGCACGGCCGAGCAGGAGCTCCGTGAGCAGGCCCGCCGCCTGGGCCTCGACGAGCATGGCACGTTCCTCGGCTGGATCGGCGACGACGTGCTGCACTCGCTCTACCGCATCGCCGACCTGACCGTGGTGCCGTCGATCTACGAGCCGTTCGGGCTGGTGGCGCTCGAGGCGATGGCCTCGGGCTGCCCCTGCCTCGTCGCCGACACCGGGGGCCTGCGCGAAGTGGTCCCGAGCGAGGACGTGGGCCTCCGCTTCCGCTCGCGCGACCCCTCGTCGCTCGGGGCCATGGCCGAGCGCCTGCTCACCGACGAGGAGCTGCGCGACCGGCTGGTGGCGGAGGCCTCCGAGCACGTGCTCACCTTCGACTGGGCCGACGTCGCCCGCCAGGTGGGAGGCGTCTACGAAGAGGTCGTGGCGAGCTCGGCGCGGGTGCCCTGACACGGATCGAGATCGCCTCCGAGTCCGACGTGGCGCTGGCCTCGCAGAAGGGCGGCGCGCTGGCGGTCGAGCTCGGGTTCTCGCCAAACGAACGGACGCAGGTGGTGACCGCGATCTCCGAGGTAGCGGGGAACCTGTGGCTCTACGCAGGCCGCGGCAGCGTCGAGCTGGGAGCGGTGAACGAGGCCGAGCGGGTCGGCATCACCGTGATCGCGCGCGACGCGGGCCCCGGGATCGCCGACGTCGAGCAGGCCCTGAGGGACGGCTACTCGACGAGCGGCGGGATGGGCCTCGGAATGCCCGGGGCCATGCGCCTGATGGATGACTTCGACGTGGCGTCGGAGCTCGGCCGCGGCACCACCGTGACCATGACCCGCTGGAGGCGCAAGCCGGGTGCGCCGGCGCAGCAGCGGCCTTCGGTGGAGTGGGCGGCGTCGCCGTCGGGCGACGACGTCCGAGCCCTGTTCTGCCCCTTCCCCAACGGCGTGCTGATCGCAGCTTGCGCCGGGCTGGGCGGCGGGGAGGAGGCGAGCCGGGCGGCCGCGACCGCCGCCTCGCTGCTCGAAAGCCGCCCCAGCGAGTCGCCGGTCACGCTGGTGCAGCGCTGCCACGAGGCGCTGCGCGGAACCCGCGGGGCGGCGCTCGCGATCGCGTCTTTCAGCGAGCTCGACGCCTGGATGACCTGGCTGTCGATCGGCCGCGTCGAGGCCGTGCTCCTGCGCGCCGCGCCCGGCGACCAGCCGATGAGCGAGGCGGCCCCGGCGCATCAAGGGGTGGTCGGGCTGCGGCTGCCGGCGCTGCAGGCCTCCACGGCGCTCGTGAGACGCGACGACAGGCTGGTGATGTCCAGTGGAAGCACCATGCTTGGCAAGGCGCGCTTCCTGCGCGGGGTAGGCGAGCGCCGCCCCCCGGCCGCGCGGTAGGGTCCGCGCCGACGACTGACGGAGGAACCCTGTATGGCAGATAGAACCAGCAAGGCTTCGGCCCGGTCCAAGGCCCCCGCGAAGCGGACCACCAAGCGGGCCGCGCCGAAAGCCGCCGGCGGGAGAAGGACGACCTCCTCTCGTTCACAGGACGGCAGCGCAGCTCTGCTGCGCGAGCTCGTCGGCCACCTGCGCCGCAACCGCAGCCAGCTGCGCGAGGAGTGGGCGCGGCGCATCACCGACGCGCAGCTCTTGACCGCGATGAGCCCGGAGGAGATCTTCTCCGAGGCCACCTCGGTCTACGACAACTACGTCGAGGTGCTCGAGACCGGTAGCGTCGAGGCGCTTCAGGACTACGCGCGCAACCTCTCCGAGCGAATCATCCCGAGGGGCGTCGAGACCGACGAGGTGCTCGGCATCGTGCTGCTGCTGCGCGACGTGCTCGCGCGGTCCCTGTTCGAGAAGTACCAGCAGGACTTCGACCTGCTGAACAGGGTGCTGGACGCCTACGAGCCGGCCGCCAACCGCATCGCCAACACCGTGGGCGTGAGCTTCGTGCAGGAGCGCGAGCGGATCATCCGCCAGCAGCAGGAGGCCATCCGCGAGCTCTCGACGCCGGTCTTGCAGGTGCGCGAGCGCCTGCTGATCCTCCCGATCATCGGCGTGCTCGACTCGCAACGCGCCCGGCAGGTCACCGAGCAGCTGCTTCGCGGCATCCGCTCGAACCGCGCCAAGGTGGCCGTGGTCGACATCACCGGCGTGCCGACGGTCGACTCGACCGTCGCCAATCACCTCGTACAGACCGTCGAGGCCTCCCGCCTGATGGGTGCCAGCGTGATCATCACGGGCCTCTCGTCCGAGATCGCCCAGACGCTCGTCACGATCGGAGTGGACCTGAGCAAGATGACCGCCGTCGGCGACCTCCAGGGCGGGATCGAGCAGGCGGAGCGGCTGCTCGGCTACGAGGTGTCGAAGGGCGAGGAAGAGCCGGCGGAACTCCGCTAGGCGAGGGGAGCGACGGCCGTGGCCGTTCCGATTCTCAAGCAGGGCGATTACCTCATAGCCTCCATCCAGGCGGCGTTGAGCGATCGCGAGGTCCTGGCGCTGCGCGACGACCTGCTCGAGCGGGCCGGGATGCACAGGTCGCGGGGGATCATCGTGGACGTCACGGCCCTCGACGTGATGGACTCGTTCGCCGCCCGCTCGCTGCGCGGCATCGCGCACATGGCCAACCTGAGGGGCGCGGAGACGGTCATGGTCGGCATCCAGCCAGAGGTCGCCTTCGCGATGGTCCAGCTCGGCCTCAACCTCGAGGGCGTGCACACGGCGCTCGACCTCGAGGAGGGCTTGGCCTTCCTGGACCAGCTCATCAAGGAGCCGGGCAACGGTGACGAATGAGATTCGCGTCCCGATCATCACGGACGACGACATCGTCATCGCGCGCCAGGAGGGCCGAAGACTCGCCGCCAGCGCGGGGTTCTCGAGCACCGACCTGACGCTGATCGCGACCGCCATCTCGGAGGTCGCGCGCAACATCCGCCTCTACGCCGGCGAGGGCCACATCCTGCTCGACCGCGTGCGCGAGGGGGCGCAGGAGGGCATCGTGGTGGTCGCCCGCGACGAGGGGCCGGGCATCCCCAATCTCGAGCTCGCCATGCAGGACGGCTACTCGACCGGGGGCAGCTCCGGGCTGGGCCTGCCGGGGGCCCGGAGGCTGATGGACGAGTTCGATATCAGCTCCAATCCCGGCCGCGGCGTAACCGTGGTCATGAAGAAGTGGGGTCCAGCCGTTGTCTGACGCGTTCGGCGCTCAGAGCCTGCTGGAGGTCGGGGCCGCCTCGGCGGCGCTGCACGGCGAGAACGTATCGGGCGATCAGCAGGTCGTGGTGCCGTTCACGGGAGGCGTGCTGGTTGGCGCGGTCGACGGGCTGGGCCACGGGGACGAGGCGGCTCAAGCCGCGCACCGGGCGGTGTCGGTTCTCGAGGAGGATGCCGCCGCGCCGCTGACGACCCTGTTCGAGCGCTGCCACAGCAGGCTCGCCAGGACGCGCGGCGTGGTAATGAGCCTGGCCTCGTTCAACGTTGCCGAGCACCGTCTGACCTGGCTCGGGGTCGGCAACGTGGAGGGCACCCTGCTGCGCGCCGACAGCGAGACGCCCTGGCCCACCGAGTCCATTCTGCTGCTGGGCGGCGTGGTGGGCTTCCAGCTCCCGAGCCTGCGGCCCTCGACGACCCAGGTCAGGCACGGCGACACGGTGATACTCACCACCGACGGCATCGAGAGCGGCTTCCGCCACGGTCTTCGGCCGG
>DATACN010000413.1:0-6096 GCA_036258995.1 Thermoleophilaceae bacterium
GCGCGGTGCTCGGCGATCTTGTCGGCGAGCTCCACGATGCCCTCGGCGCGCGAGGCCTCGGTCTTGACGATCGGAACGCGCCAGCCCTCCTGCGGCCCGAGCGACAGCACACCGCGGATCTCGCGCACCATCGTGTCGGTCAGCGGGTGGTCGGCCTTGTTGACCACGATCACGTCGGGGATCTCCATCACCCCGGCCTTGAGCGCCTGGATCGAGTCGCCCGAGCCGGGCATCAGCACCAGGACCACCGTGTCGGCGTGGTCGATGATGTCCACCTCGGCCTGCCCCACCCCGACCGTCTCGAGCAGCACGTCGTCCTTGCCCGAGGCGTCCATCAGCAGGGCGGCCTGGAGCGTCGCCTCGGAGAGCCCGCCGAGCGACCCGCGTGAGGCCATCGGGCGGATTAACACGCCCGGGTCGAGGAAGTGGTCCGCCAGCCGGATCCGGTCGCCGAGCAGCGCTCCCTGCGTGAACGGCGAGCTGGGATCGATCGAGAGCACCGCCACTTCGCGCTCGCGGGCTCGCGACAGCTCGATCAGCCGGGCGATCAAGGTGGACTTGCCGACCCCCGGCGGCCCGGTGAACCCGACCACCGCCGCCCGGCCGGTCTTTGGATAGACCTCGCGCACGAGCGCCCAGCCCTCCGGGTCGTCGTTCTCGACCAGCGAGATGGCCCGCGCGAGAGCGCGCTTGTCCCCATCGAGCAGGCGCTCGGCGAGGTCGGCGGCGGTGCGTCCCGAAGCGGCCATGAGCGCGCGGAATGCTACGGGCGGCTGCCGTCGAGGCGGCGAACGTCCTTTTGTGACGGCTATAGCCGTCAATTACGGACGTTCGCGTGAACTCCGCCGCGAGCTACCAGTCGGGCGGACCGGCGGAGTGCGTCGGGAAGCGGGGCAGGCCCCCCGGCCCCGTGGAGCGGGCGCCGGCGGCGCTCGCCGCTGCTCCCCTCACCAGGAATGCCCATACCGTGCGGACCGGGCGGCCGAAGCGGCCGGGTGAGTGGTCCCAGGACAAGTGCAGGTGGGGCGGGCAGCCGCGCGAGGGACGGCAGTGCCAGGGGTCGCCGTGGTTGAAATCGCCGTTGTAACCCACCCACCTGAACGGGAAGCGCGGGCGGTTCTGGCGCGGCTCGGCCCAGCGGGCCAGCTTGCCGACCAGGCGCCAGCTGCCGCCCGGGCCCGGATAGAGGTCGACGGCCAGGCCCAGTGGATGCTCGCCTCGCGGGCTGTGGCCGCTCGTCGCGAAGCCGTCGCCCACGCGCACCTTGTAGCGGCGGATCAGGTAGAGCACGTTCGGCAGGATGCGGCGGTCGATGCGGGCGCCGAACTGGCCCGGGATGCGGACGAAGCGGCCGCCGCCGGTGATCGTGCGCAGGCGGCCGACCCTGCCGGCGGGGCCGTAGTCGACCCGCTCGCAGGCGATGTCGAGCTCGTCGAGCACCTCGGCGCGGGCGAAGTCGCGGCGGCCCGTTCCGCAGACCACCTCGTCGGCCTTGCGGTCGCGCACCTCCAGCGAGTCGTCGCCGGGGCCGCCGTCCAGCGTGTCGCGGCCCACGTCTCCCAGCACGCGGTCGTTGCCCTGATCGCCGATGCCCAGGTCGTCGCCGGGGCCGGTCTCCAGCAGGTCGTCGCCGAAGCCGCCGTAGAGCACGTCGTTTCCGTCGCCGCCGGCCAGATGGACCGGGAGGATCGTCTCCATCGTCGCGTGGTCGTCGCCGTCGCCGAGGTCGAGCGACATCCGCGCCACCCCCGCCGTCTCGCAGCTGACCGCGCCGGGCGCCCCGGTCGGGGCGCAGCGCGAGCCGGCCACCATCGTGTCCGGGGCACCACTGTCGCTCACGTCGATCGTGCTGCCGAATGGATTGGCGTGGATCGTGACCGCGTTCACCTCACCTGGCGAGGCGACCACGCGCAGCGTGTCGCCGTCGACGGCGACGTTCGCCGCGCCCGCCGGGGAGGCGAAGACGAGCGCAGCGGCAAGAAAGAGCGGCACGGCGAGAGGGCCGAATCGCATGACTCCCCTGTTCCTCGACCGCAGCGGCATCAGCTTGAGCGCAGGTGCTGCGCCACGTCCCAGGTCCACAGCTCGACGACGTTGCCGTCGGGATCGGTCACATACGCGGCCCGCCCGGCGCCGTCGAACTCGGTCTCCTGGACCTCCTGGCCGCGAGAGCGAAGCCGCGCGACCGCGCCGTCGTACTCGGCCTCGTCGATGTGCATGGCGAAGTGAACGTGCACGCCGCCCTGGCTGCCGTGCAGGCCCACCTGGGGGCGCCACAGGCCTATGCGCGTGCGTTCGCCGGCCATCACCCACACCGCCTCGCGATCGGGCCAGCGGTCCACGACTGGAAGCCCCAGCACACCGGAGTAGAACCCTTCAGCCGCCTCGAGGTCGCGCACCTCGAGCACGAGCTCGGACACGCCCGTCACCGGGACGCCGCCCGCGGTCACTCGTAGGCGAGCGCCTGCAGCACGTCGAGCCGGGACGCGCGGCGCGCGGGCCAGATCGCCGAGAAGACTCCGGCCAGCGCCGCCAGCACGAGGAGCAGGACCAGCGTGGCGATCGGGTAGGCGAGCGTGAAGCCCTCGTCGGCCAGCGGGCGCGAGATCAGCGCGGCGAAGATCACGCCCAGGGCCATGCCCAGCACGGCTCCGATCAACGCCGTGATCACCGCCTCGTAGCGGACCATGGTGCGCACCTGGCGCCGGGACATCCCCACCGCCCGCAGCATGCCCAGCTCGCGCGTGCGCTCGTGGATCGACAGCGCCAGCGTGGTCACGATCCCCAGCAGCGAAACCAGCACTGCCATCGCCAGCAGGGCGTAGAGCAGGGCCACGAGCTGCTGGATCTGGTCCTCGATCTTGTCCTTCAGCTCCTGCTGGTTGAGCACCTCGACCGTCGGGAATCCCCGCTCGACCCGGTCCGCGATCGCCTTCTGCACCGCCGTCGCGTCGGCGCCGTTCTCGAGCCGCACGAAGAACATCGTCGGCGACTGGGTGCCGAAGGCCTCACGCAGGGTTTCGTTGGGCACCACGAGATTCCCCAGCAGGTCGGCGTTGTCCTTGACCGTGCCCTTGACCGTCAGGCGGATGTTGCGCTCGGTCGGCGTACGCACGACGATCTGGTCGCCCACGCCGATGGTGCGCGACTGGGCCCAGGCGTCGTCGACCACTATGTCCTGCGGGCCCAGCCTCGCCAGGACCTCGGGCGAGCCCTCGATCCAGTCGAGGTCGAGCACCCTGCTGGTCTCGGACGGCTCCACCCCGGTCACGATGATCTGCTCGCGCTTCGGCTCGATCATGCGCCCGCCGTCGAAGAGGAACTCGGACGCCGTCTCGACCCCCTCGACCCGCTCGGCCTGGCGCCCGGCCCGCACGGGAATCGGTGAGAACCCGTCGGCGTGCTGCAGCGTGATCTCGCCCTGGAAGTTGCGGTCG
The DNA here is from genome assembly GCA_036258995.1 of Thermoleophilaceae bacterium. Taxonomy (GTDB): domain Bacteria; phylum Actinomycetota; class Thermoleophilia; order Solirubrobacterales; family Thermoleophilaceae; genus DATACN01. The sequence continues at coordinate 3,438 of DATACN010000413.1, forward strand.
ATCGCCTTGCTGACGGAGTCGCTCAGCCCGGCGGCGAACACGGTGACGAACACGACCACCGCCAGCCCGATCATCAAGGCGGCCGACGTCACGGCGGTCCGGCCGGGCTTGCGCACCGCGTTCTCGCGCGCCAGGCGGCCGGTCAGGCCGCGCAGCTTCTCGATCGGCCAGCCGGCCACCGAGGCGATCGGCCGTACCAGCCGCGGGCTGAAGAGTGAGACGCCGAACAGCGTGATCACGGCGCCGCCGCCCACCAGGCCCGCCGCGGCGCCCGACTCCGCCCCGCCGAACAGGCCCGCCGCGGTCAGAGCGAGGCCGCCCAGGAACAGCGCCAGCGCGACGAGCGCGTAGATGCGCCCGCGGCGGCGGCTCTCGGGCAGCTCGGCCTCGCGCAGGGCGGCCATCGGCGTGACCCGGGTCGCCCGCAGGGCCGGCGACAGCGCCGACAGCAGCGTCACGACCATCCCGACGAGCAGCGCCACCACGATCGTCCGGGTGGCCACGACGGTGCCGGTGTTGGGCAGGTCGATCCCGAACGACTTGAACAGCGCGTTCAACGCGATCGCCGCGCCGATCCCGCCGGGGATGCCGAGCAGCGAGCCCGCGCCGCCGAGCAGCGAGGCCTCGGCGACCATCGAGCCGAGGATCTGACGCCTCGAGGCGCCGAGAGTTCGCAGCATCCCGAGCTCGCGGATGCGCTGGGCGACCGTGATCGAGAACGTGTTGAAGATCAGGAAGGAGCCCACCAGCAGCGCGATGCCGCCCAGCACCAGCAGCATGATCCGGATGAAGCTCAGGTCCTCGGCGATCTCCTCCGACTGGCGGTCGGCGGCCTCGGTGCCGGTCTCGACCTGCACCGCAGCCGGCATGACCTCGTCGATGCGCCGCCGCAGCTCGCCCTCGTTCACGCCCTCGGCCGCCGCGATCGAGATCTGGTCGAACTTGCCCTCCTTGTCGACCACCCGCTGGGCCTCCTCGAGCGGAAGCTGGGCGATCGCGGCTCCCCCGAACGAGGTCTCGCCGAGCTCGGTGAGACCCACGATCTCGTACTCGGTCACCTCGGCCTCGCCGGCGATCCGCAGCGTGTCGCCGACCTCCAGGCCCGCGTTCTCCGCGGTCTGCGTGTCGAGGGAGGTCTCGCGGTCGCTGTCGGGCTGCTCGCCCTCCACGTAGTTGAGCGACTCGAACCGCTCCGGCAGCGTCGACGAGACGAAGTTCGGAGCGAACTCATTGCCGATCGAGTCGCCCTGCTCGTCGACGAAGCGCCCCAGCGAGAAGATGGCGCCCTCGGCGGCATCGACCCCCTCGACCCCCCTTGCCCGGTCGAGCAGGTCGGCCGGGAAGGCCGGCGGAATCCCCTGGTCGCCCACGTTCTCGGTGCGCGGCGAGACCACCACGTCCGTGCCCTTCAGCGACTCGCTGAAGATGTCCTCGAACGACGCGTTGATCGTGTCCGTGAGGACGAAGCTCCCGGCTATGAAGGAGACGCCCAGGAAGACCGCGAGTGTCGTGATGGTCGCCCGCAGCTTGCGCTGCAGGACCCCCCTGAGCGCGATGCGGAACACGTCTAGGCGACTTCCTTCATCAGCTCGATGACCTGCTCGGCGTCACCGGCGGCACAGTCGTGCACGACCCGGCCGTCGCGGAGCACCACCAGCCGGTCCGCGTAGGCCGCGGCCTCGGGGTCGTGGGTGACCATGATCACGGTCTGGCCGAACTCGTCGACGGCCTGGCGCAGCAGGGCGAGCACCTCGTCGCCGGACTTGCTGTCGAGGTTGCCCGTGGGCTCGTCGGCGAAGACCACCGCGGGGCGCGATACGAGGGCGCGGGCTACGGCCACGCGCTGCTGCTGGCCTCCGGACAGCTCCGAGGGGCGGTGGGTGAGCCGGTTCTCCAGGTCGATCGTGCGGACCAGCCGCCGCAGCCACTCCCGATCGGGCTGCTCACCCGCGATCGACAGCGGCAGGGTGATGTTCTCCTCCGCCGTCAGCACCGGAAGCAGGTTGAAGAACTGGAAGACGAAGCCCAGCTTGTCGCGCCGCAGCCTGGTCAGGGCGGCGTCGTCGAGGCTGCCGAGCTCCGTGCCGGCGAGCATCACCGAGCCCGAAGTGGGGCGGTCCAGCCCGGCGAGGATGTGCATCAGGGTCGACTTGCCCGAGCCCGAAGGGCCCATGATCGCGCTGAAGCGGCCGCGCTCGAAGTCGACCGTCACGCCGTCGAGCGCGTCCACGGCGGCCGCCCCCTCTCCGAAGCGGCGGCGGACGTCGCTGGCCTTCACGATGGCTTGGGAGTCCATCGGCGTCACCTGAGAGTCCATTGGCCTCACTCTGGCAGACTCGGCCGAGATGGGTGATCTGGGCGCAACCGCGAGCAAGATCAGCGAGATCGGAGGGCTCCTCGTGGAGCGAGCCGGGGTCGAGCCGGGCATGGAGGTGCTCGACGTGGGCACCGGCCCCGGCAACGCGGCCCTGCCCGCCGCGAAGATCGGAGCCCGGGTGATCGGCGTGGACGGCTCCGGCGAGCTGCTCGCCATCGCCCGCGAGCGGGCCGCCGACGCCATGGTCGAGATCGACTGGGAGGAGGGCCGGCCGGAGGAGCTGCCCTTCGACGACGACAGCTTCGACCGGGTGCTGTCGGCCTTCGGGCACACCTTCGCGCC
>DATACN010000414.1:0-3315 GCA_036258995.1 Thermoleophilaceae bacterium
CCGGAGGCCGCTCCGTCTGCGTCCCAACCGGCGCCTCCAGCACCGCCTACCGCGGGCGACGGAAAGCCGGTGGGCGACGGCGACGGCGCGGGCAAGAGCCGCGTCTCCAGCACCGCCGGAGCCGGCAAGCCAAAGCAGAAGTCAAAGCGCCGAAATCGCCCCAAGAAGAAGCACGGGAGGCGCTGACATGTCACTTCTCGTGTGGGTAATGATGGGAATCGCGGTCTGGCACTTCACCGTCTTCGTGCCCGACCGCTTCTGGGGGGGAATCGTCGGCGCCTTCCTGGCTGCGGTCTTCGCGACGATCGTCTTCGGCCTGATCGTCAACGGCGGCAGCGTCCCGGGCCGCAACGACACCGAGCTGATCCAGGCGCTGCTGGCCATACCGGGCGCCATCCTCGGCCTGGCCGCCTCCTACTTCTACGGCGCCCGCGTGGACCGGTTGGCCGGGGTCGACCACGGCCAGACCCGAGCCGGCTCCCGCTGAGCAGGTTCGCGCCGGAGGTCTAAGCGCCCTGCTTGAGGGCGTCGAGCTCGCGGCGAAGGGACGCGACTTCGGCTTCCAGGCGGGCCAGGCGGTCGTCGCGCTCGGGCTCGGATGCGGTGTCCGGCTCGGATGCGGTGCCCGGCTCAGGCTCTTGCGCCGGCTGTGCCGAGTCTGCCCCGAGCTGCTGCTCCTCCCCGAGCAGGTGCCGGAAGCGATCCTCCCGCTGTCCCGGGCGCCGAGGTAGCTGCGCCACGAGCTCGCGCCCCGTCAGAGACCGCAGCGTCGTCTCCACCTCGTCGAGGCTCGCGAACGGGTGCATCCGTTCCGCCCGCTGCTTGAGCTCGCCGGGAGTCTGGGGTCCGCGCAGCATCAGGACCGTCAGCACGGCGAGCTCGGCGTCGGACAGCCCGAGCGCCCTGTCGAGCGTGTGCCGGTACTTCATGGAGCGCCGGTTGGACCAGCTCGCCAGCGTCGCCCAGCCTCGCTCGGTCAGCCGGTTGGCGGCCGCTCGCACGGTGCTCTCGTCGTAGTCGACGACCGGGTCGCGGTTCGTGGACTGGTTGCAGGCGAGCCGCAGGGAGTTGAGCGTGAGCGGGTAGGCGTCGGGGGTGGTGCGCTGCTTCTCGACCAGGCAGGCGACCGCCCTGATCTCGATGTCGTCGGGGCCCATTCCCGCGCAAGCTAGCCGGTCAGCCGCCGCAGGCCCCGCCGACGCGGCGCAAGCGGCGGTGGCTTCGGGATCGGCTGGCCGGCGATGATCGCCGCCGGGGCGGTGTCGACCATCCAGCGGGCCCGGCGCCTTCCGACCAGGCGTGCCGCGATCGCGCGCCCCTCGTTGAGTGTGGCGCGGCCCGGGGCCGCGGGGCCGTGCGCGTCCGACGCCAGCACGTGGACGAAGCCGTCGCAGACGAGCTGGCGAGCGAGGCGGCCCGAGCGCGATTCCTTGGGGGAGCGAATGAGCGATGAGGCGGTCACCTGAACGAGGTGGCCGCGGCGGACGAGCTCGACGATCCGCTTGGGGTCCTCCTGGAAGGTGGAGTTGCGCTCGGGGTGTGCCAGCAGTAGGCGATAGCCCTTCAGCGACAGCTCGACCAGCAGGTCTGTGCCCTTCTGCCCGTAGGAGACGAGCCGCAGGTCGTCATCTGACGCCTCGAGGCCCCACACCAGGTCGACCTCGCCGCCGGGCACGACCCGCACCAGGACGCCTTCGTCGAAGAGCGTGCTCGACAGGTCGCGACAGCGATCGCCCAGCTCGCCGGGCACCACGCCCGGGTGATCGTCGCGGCAGTGCGGGGTGGCGGCGATCACGCGCACCCCCTCGTCCTCGCCCTGCCGGGCCAGCCGAACGCTCTCGGCGACGTCCGGCGGCCCGTCGTCGATCCCCGGCAACAGGTGGCAGTGCAGGTCGAGCACCCGGTGATGGTAGGCAGGCGCCCCTACGGGGGCGAAGCTCTCATTCCGTCCCCTCGCGTCCAGAGAATGGCCGCCATGTCGCTTCGAGCCTCTCGCTGGCACTGCGAGCCCTACGACGTAGGGGCGGCGGCGCGGCTGTCCGACGAGCTCGGCCTGTCGTCTGCGGTGGCCGCGGTGCTCGCGCGACGAGGGCTCGCCGACCCCGATGCGGCACGCCGCTTCCTCGCGGCCGACGAGCGACACGACCCGCTGCTGCTGCCGGGCATCGCCGAGGCGCGCGACCTGATCCTGGGCCATGCGGGCCGGGGCTCTCGCATCGCGGTGTTCGGCGACTACGACGTGGACGGCGTGTGCTCGACGGCGATCATGATCGAGGCGCTGCGCGCCCTGGGCTCCCAGCCCGTCTGGGAGCTTCCCAGCCGCTTCGACGAGGGCTACGGGCTCTCGGCCGGCGCGGTCGAGCGGCTGGCCGCCCAGGGGGTGGAGCTCCTGATCACCGTCGACTGCGCGGTCACCGCGGTCGAGGAGGTCGCCGCCGCACGAGCGGCCGGCCTCGACGTGGTGGTGACCGACCACCACCAGCCGGGCGAGCGCCTGCCGGAGTGCACCGTGGTGCACCCCGCTCTCGGGAGCTACCCCTGCCCGGAGCTGTGCGCCTCGGGCGTCGCGCTGAAGCTGTCCGAGGCGCTCCGCGCCGGCGCGGGCGCGGAGCCGTCAACAGCCGACCTCGAGCTCGCGGCGCTGGCCACGGTCTGCGACCTCGTCCCGCTCCGTGGCGAGAACCGGCGCATCGTCCGCGAGGGCCTGCGCGAGCTCGCGCGCACCACCCGCCCCGGCCTTCGGGCCCTGATGAAGGTGACCGCGCTCGACCCGGGCGAGGTCAGCGAGCACGCGCTCGGGTTCCGGCTCGGGCCGCGGCTCAACGCGGCGGGGCGGATGCAGCGCGCCGACGCCGCCCTCGAGCTGCTGATGACCGACAGCGAGCGGCGGGCCGGGGAGATCGCCGAGGAGCTCGACCTGCTCAACCGCGACCGGCGCGAGGCCGAGACCCGCATCCTGTTCGCCGCCGACGCCGCTTGTGCCGAGCAGGCGAGCCAGGGAGCGATGGTCGTGGCGGGGGAGGGGTGGCACCCGGGCGTCGTGGGCATCGTGGCGTCGAGGCTCGTGGAGCGCTGGCGCCGGCCCTGCGTGGTGATCGCCCTCGAGGACGGCGCCGGGCGCGGCTCGGGCCGCAGCATCGGCGCCTACGACCTGCACGAAGGCCTCGCGGCCTCCTCCGAGCACCTGCTGCGCTTCGGCGGCCACCGCGCGGCCGCGGGCGTTGAGATCGAGGCAGACCGGGTGGCCGATTTCCGCCGCGCGCTCGCCTCGCACGCCGCCGCGCTGCTCACACCCGGCGACCTGATCCCGGTCGA
>DATACN010000415.1:0-4205 GCA_036258995.1 Thermoleophilaceae bacterium
CCGGAGGCCCTGGACGTCCGCTTCTACGAGGTCCACGCCCGCTCGGTGCTGAACAAGGTGCCGAAGGCGTCGCGGATGCCGTTCCGCTGGACGATCAACCCGTATCGCGGATGCCACCACGCGTGCAAATTTTGCTTTGCCCGTCCCACGCACACGTATCTGGACTTCAACGCGGGCCGGGACTTCGAGCGTGAGATCGTCGTCAAGGTCAACACTCCGGAGGTCGCGCGCACCGAGTTGATGCGACCTTCATGGAAGCGAGAGCACGTCGCCCTCGGGACGAACACCGACCCCTATCAGTGGGTCGAGAGCAAGTATGAGCTGATGCCGGGCGTGTGGGAGGCGATGCGGGACTCCCGCACCCCGTGCTCGATCCTCACCAAATCTCCACTGCTCCTGCGCGACATCGAGCTGTTCAAGCAAATTCCCGATTTCGCAGCGAACCTGTCGGTGCCGACGCTCGACGAGAAAGCCTGGCGCGCGACCGAGCCGCACACACCGCACCCACGGAAACGGCTCGAGGCAGTGGCCGAGCTCAACCGAAGCGGCATCCCCACCGGCATCCTGATCGCGCCGCTCATGCCCGGGATCAACGATGCTCCTGAGCAGGTCGACGAGATCATCGAGATCGCTACCGAGGCGGGCGCGGTCAGCATCGGCGGGATCTGCCTCCACCTGCGCGGCGAGGTGAAGGACATCTGGTTCGACTGGCTTCGCTCGCACCGGCCGGACCTGATCCCTCGTTACGAGAAGCTCTATGCCCGCGGCGCATATGCGGCGAAAGACGAGCAGCAGAGGATCGCGGCGTTGGTCAACCGAAAGCGGCCACGAGACCCGCCGCGCAGGCTGGGGCCGAGGCCCGATCCAGCTCCGGAGAAGGCGCAAGCGAGGCAGCGGCACGAGCCGGTGCAGCCAACCCTGTTCTAGCCCTCCGGCCGCACCGCCTCGAACTCGCCCGTCTCGACCTCGCGCTCGATCTCGTCCTCGATCTCGTCCTCGCTCAGGGCCGCGATCTCGCCGGTCTCCACCTGGCGGCGCAGCTCGCGCTCGCGGAAGCGCCTGAACTTGAGGATCTCGAGCACGACCACCAGGTAGAAGCTCGCGGCCAGGGCGATCAGGCCGAAGGCCAGCATCACCGCGGCCCAGCCGGCGTTGAGGGTTCCGTCGTCCTCGGAGTAGGGCACGAATCGCAGCGCCAGCGCCAGCGCCGCCAGCGACAGGGTCCAGCCGTAGAGGTACAGCACGGTCCGTCGCTGCGAGAACCCGATGTTCGCGAAGCGGTGGTGGAAGTGCTCGCGGTCGGCGCCGTAGACGGGGCGGCGGTACTTGATGCGCTTCGCGATCACGAAGGTCGCGTCGAGCGCCGGCACGGCGAGGATCACGAGCGGAAAGAACAGGGCGACGACCGCGGCGGTCTTCAGCACCCCCTGGATGGCCACGCACGCGAGCAGCAGTCCGAGCAGGTTCGAGCCGGCGTCCCCCATGAAGATCGAGGCCGGATGGAAGTTGTGGAACAGGAAGCCCACGGCGGCGCCGGCGGTGAGCGCCGCCAGCACTCCGGCGGCATCGCGATCCAAGGAGAGCGCGATCACCGCGAACGTCGCCGCCGCGATCGTGCATACGCCCGCGGCCAGGCCGTCGACCCCGTCGGTGAAGTTCACGACGTTCATCACCGCGACCATCCCGAGCAGGGTCAGCGGGATGCCCCAGTCTCCAAGGTCGAGCGGGTCGACGAACGGCAGCGTCACGTTGTCCACGCGCACGCCGGACAGCACGGGGATGAGCGCGGCCGCGAACTGGCCGGCGAGCTTGACGGACGGCGGCAGGCCGCCTTCGACCGCGTCGTCGGCAGCGCCTATCAGCGCGATTGCCACGATCCCGCCGATGATCCCGCGCGTCTCCTGGTCGTTCGGCAGGAACAGCAGCGCGGCCGTCACGGCAGCGGCGAGTATCGCCAGCCCGCCCAGGCCCGGCGTCGGGCGGTCATGAAGATCGCGGTCGCGCGGATGGTTCACCACCCCCATCCGGCGGGCGAAACGGGCGACGAGCGGAGTCGCCAGCAACGCGACCCAGGCGGCGACCAGGAACGCCCAAAGAGCGTCTAGCTCGTCCATTCGCCGCGCAGACTACCCGCGGTGTCAGGCGCGCTCGCCGGGCGGCTCGCGCAGCTGATGGGCCGGGGTGAAGAACCCGCGGTAGCCGAGCGAGACGGCCACGAGAGCCGAAAGCGCCACGCTGCCGAGCAGCGTCCAGAGCAGGATCAGCTGCAGGCGCACCGCGTCGAGCGGGTCCGCGCCGGCCAGCAGCATTCCCACCATCGCGCCCGGGAAGAAGACCACGCCCGTCGTCTTCGTCGAGTCGATCAGCGTGATCATCCCCGAGCGAAGGCTCCGGCGCACCAGGCCCTCCGCGGCCTGGCGCGACGTTGCGCCGAGCGCCAGCGTCGCCTCGATCAGTCCCGTGCGGTCGTGGACCTCGTCGGCCAGGCGGTTGAGCGCCACCGCGGCCGCCGTCATCGCGTTCCCGATCACCATCCCGCCGACTGGAACCAGGTAGCGCGGCTCCGGTTCGAAGACCCCGAGCACCACCACGAGCCCCAGCGTGACCGCGGCCGCGAGCGCGAGCGCCGGCACGATGGCGGCGAGCGCGCCGGGCACTGCCTTCGCCCGGCTGCGGGCGGTGGCGGCTCCGAACGCGACCATGCCGCACAGGAGGAGCAGCACGAGCCAGAGATTGTCGGAGTCCAAGATCGCCTGGATCACGTAGCCCACCGCGGTCAGCTGGAGGAACGAGCGCAGCACGGCTACCGCCAGATCCCGCTCGAGCTCCGCCCGGCGCCAGAGGGACACGGCGGCCGCCAGCCCGACCAGCGCCAGCGTGGCGGCGACCTCGCCGAGCGTGATGTCGATCGTGCTCAGCCCGCCACCTTCCCTCCGTCGAGGCGCACCACCCGGTCGGCCAGCCGCTCGGCCTGCGCCCGCTCGTGGGTCACCACGAGGAGAGAGAGCCCTGAGCCGTGGCCCAGCTCGGCCAGCGTGCGCTCAACGCCTTCCTTCGCTGCGTCGTCGAGCGCCGCGGTCGGCTCGTCGAGCAGCAGCACGTCGGGCTCGAGCGCCAGTGCGCGCGCGAGCATCACGCGTTGCTGCTCGCCCACCGACAGCCGCACCGCGTCGCGGTCGGCGAAGCCTCCATCCAGGCCGGCCATGCTCAGGTAGCGATCGGGCGCCACCCGCCGTCCCAGCAGGGCGGGGCCAAAGCAGACGTTGTCGGCCACGCTGCCCGGCACCGGCGCCGGTAGCTGAGGGACGAGCACGGCATGGCGGCGCAGCTCGAGCGGGTCGAGCTCGCGCACGTCGGTCCCGCGGAAGCGCACCGCCCCGCGGTCGGGGTCGGCCAGCCGGTTGAGCAGTCGCAGGAGCGTCGACTTGCCCGATCCGGACGGGCCGAGGATCGCGGTGGCGCCGTCGTGCACGGACAGCGACAGGTCCGACAGCACCGGCCGTCCGCCCCGCCGGAGCGAGACGTCCTCGAGCTCGAAGAGCGGCGCTGCGTTCAGACCGCCGCGGGTGCGACCAGGTGCGAGTAGAGCGGATACCGCTCGGCGAGGGCCCGCGTGCGCTCCGACAGGTCGGCCCGGACCTCGTCGAAGCGTTCGGTGGTGAGCGCCTCGCCGATCACGCGGCCCACCTCGCGGAAGTCGTCGACCTGGAAGCCGCGGGTGGCGAGAGCGGGGGTGCCGATGCGAAGCCCCGACGACACCGCCGGGGGCCGCGGATCGAACGGCACCGCGTTGCGGTTCACCGTGATGCCGACCTCCGCCAGCCGGTCCTCGGCCTGCTTGCCGTCGAGCTGCGAGTCGCGCAGGTCGGCGAGCACGAGGTGAACGTCGGTGCCCCCCGTGAGCACGTTGACGCCTGTCGCGAGCACCTCCTCCGCCACCGCGGCCGCGCCCTCGCGCGTGCGCGTCTGGCGCTCGCGGAAGAGGTCGGACTGGGCGATCTTCATCGCCACCGCCTTGCCGGCGATCACGTGCATCAGCGGCCCGCCCTGGTGCCCCGGGAACACGCGCGAGTTGATCTTCTTCGCGAACTCCTCCCGGCAGAGGATCATCCCGCCGCGGGCGCCGCCCAGAGTCTTGTGCGTGGTGGTGGTGACCACGTCGCAGTACGGCACCGGGTTGGGGTGCTGCTCGGCGGCGACCAGCC